>NZ_QTVP01000030.1:0-28114 GCF_003460645.1 Faecalibacterium sp. OF04-11AC
TATTTTGAATTCCCCACTATATTTTTTCTGTGGTATTCCCTTTGGCATACAAAAACACCCCATTTCCTAAACAGTATACCATACTGTCTAACAAATGGGGTGCAGTTCACTACGGGGACAGCCCATTTTTTATCGCAATTTTCAAAAATAGTGCCTATCGAAACGGCATATTTGCGATATGCAGTTTGCGGATGTTGCTTGTGCATTAAAAAAGCAAACTGCTATAAATTAGAGTTCGCCCCAGAGGTTTTCCGGGTAGAGACCCTCGGCGGTCTTCTGAGCGATGCCGGCCACCACCACGGGTTTGTCCTCCCGGTAGGTGACACCGTACCACTGATCGGTGCTGTTCAGCACCTTGACCGTGGCCTTGCCCTCCTCCAGCAGCTCGGTGACCACCAGCGGCAGGAAATACTCACACTTGAGCGGATCCTTGGCCAGATGCTCGGTCAGCCAGCCCGCAAAGCGGCGGTCCGCCTCTTCCAAAAAGCTCTTCCCGAAGCCCCAGAGGTTCATGCTGACCTGCGTTTCGCCGGGCAGGTCCACCCAGGTAGCGCCCTCATCCTCGGTGTAGTGGATGCCGCCCTCGTAGGTCTCAATGCGGGTGCGCTCGATGACGCTGTGGAGGGTGCCGTCCGGGTTTGCCTGGCAGACACCGCGGGAGACCTTGCCGTTTTCCGAGACGGTGTTCTTGAGCAGATAGCTCACCATGCAGTAATCGTACACCTCGCCGTCCTCGTGGGTGGAAAGGTAATCGTACATCACTTTGAATGCCTGCGGGCCGTAGTAATCGTCCGCATTGATGACGGCAAAGGGGCCGTTGATGAACGGCTTTGCGGCCAGAACCGCGTGGCAGGTGCCCCAGGGCTTGACACGGCCCTCCGGGATGGAGAAGCCCTCCGGCAGCTCGTCCAGCTGCTGGAACGCGTATTTCACGTCCATCACCTTGGAGACACGGTCGCCGATGGCCGCCTTAAAGGCATCCTCGATCTCGTGCTTGATGACAAAAATGACCGTCTCAAAGCCTGCGCGGCGGGCATCGTAGAGAGAGTAATCCACAATGACCTGCCCATTGCGGCCCACCGGGTCGATCTGCTTCATGCCGCCGTAACGGCTGCCCATGCCAGCCGCCATGACCACCAAAACGGGTTTATTCATAATAAAAACCTCCTGTTTGTGCCAAAGCTTGATTTTTCATAGCTCCATTATACTCGAAAAGCCCCTGGACAACAAGGCAGGCTTTAAAGCAAGATTTAATTGCTTATTTTGTAAATCAAAGCTTGCCAATCCGTGCAAAACACGGTATACTGGAGCCGCACACTTTTTCCTTTCCAAAACCAAAAATGGAGGTTCCCTTTTATGAACGAAGCCGTTACCAAGCGTTTTCTGCTCTATTTCCGCCTGATGATGCTGGTGTGGATCCTGATCGCCAACGCGTTCTTCCACGTCATTGAATTTGATTACAGCTGGCTGGTGTTTTTGAGCAACATCATGCTGTTCACCATGGAGGGTGACATCAAGGACCGCTTCATTTCCGTGGAGCTGGGCGGCCTTGCAGGCATGGTGCTCACCGTGCTGGCCATGCTGGCCATTGCAGCCCTGACCCCGGTGCTGGGCGGCCTGCCGGGCCTGCTGGTGCCGCTGGCGGTGGTGCTGTTCATCCTCATCATCCTGCACCCCTATGCCCCCAAGGTGCTCAACAACGTCGGCTTTGCCTACCTCACGGTGGCCTGCATCGACGCGGAGACCTTTGCGGCCAACCTGCCCCGGTTCTTCTTCGTCTACATCGTCGGCTCCCTCGTCTTCAACGGGGTCTGCATCCTTCTGATGAAGCCTGCGAAAGCCTTGGCCGCCAAAACCGTAAAAGCATGACCCCCCTGCAAAAGCGATGCCTCGGCATCGCTTTTGTTTTGCCCGGCCCTGTGGTACAATAAGAAAAAACGCAGAAAGGGAGTATCCCCATGTCTCACAAGACCGTCTGGATCACCGGAGCCTCTTCCGGCATCGGCCGGGAGTTTGCCTGCCGGTATGCCAAGCTCGGCTTCCGCCTCATCCTCACCGCCCGCCGCCGGGAGCGGCTGGATCAGCTGGCCGCCGAGCTGCTGGCAAAGTACAACACGTTCTGCCGCGTCCTCCCCGCCGACCTTGCCCGGGAGAGCGAGTGTACTCGCCTGTGTGAGGAGCTGGCCGAGGAGCGGATCGACATTTTTATCAACAACGCGGGCTTTGGCGTCTGCGGCAGTTTTCTGGAGACCAGCACCGAGGCCGAGCTCTCCATGGCCAAAGTCAACGTGCTGGCCATGCACCAGCTGTGCAAGTTCGCGGTGCAGAAAATGCAGGCCCAGGGCTTTGGCACGGTGCTGAACGTGGCCTCCTCAGCAGGCCTGCTGCCGGGTGGTCCCTATATGGCGGGCTACTACGCCACCAAGGCCTATGTGGTCAGCCTGACCCGGGGCATTGCCGAAGAGCTCCGGGAGCAGCACAGCCCTGTCTACGTCTGCGCCCTCTGCCCCGGCCCGGTGGACACCGAGTTCAATGACCGGGCGGGTGTGGTGTTCGCCCTCAAGGGCATTTCCCCCGCCCTCTGTGTGGAGGAAGCCATGCGCGGGATGCTGCGGGGCAAGACCATCATCGTGCCCTCGGCCCTGATGCGGGCTGCCACCACCGCCCAGCACTTTGTGCCCACGCCGCTGCTCATGCCCATTATGGCCCGACAGCAGAAAAAGAAACTGGGCGGCAGCACCCCCACACAGGAACATTGACACCGCCGGGAAACCATGTTACCCTAGAGCACAGAAGAACCGCATTTGATTGCGCAAACAGACCAGACGGAGGTATATTGGAATGAAGATCGCACTCATCAACGAGAACAGCCAGGCTGCCAAGAACGGCATCATTGAAGCCGCCCTGAAAAAAGTGGTGGAGCCCATGGGCCACGAGGTAGTCAACTACGGCATGTACGCAGCCGATGACAAGGCCCAGCTGACCTATGTCCAGTGCGGCATTCTGGCCGCCATCCTGCTCAACAGCGGCGCGGCCGATTACGTCATCACCGGCTGCGGCACCGGCGAGGGTGCCATGCTGGCTTTGAACAGCTTCCCCGGTGTCATCTGCGGCCATGTGGAAGACCCCGTGGACGCCTACACTTTTGCCCATGTTAACGACGGCAACGCCGTGGCCATGCCGTTTGCCAAGGGCTTTGGCTGGGGCGGCGAGCTCAACCTGGAGTACTGCTTTGAGAAGCTGTTCGGCTTCGGCCACGGCCAGGGCTACCCCAAGGAGCGCGTGGAGCCCGAGCAGCGGAACAAGAAGATCCTGGACGGCGTCCGCGCTGCCACCTTCAAACCCCTCATCGATTGCCTGAAGAGCATCGATCCGGACCTGCTCAAGGGCGCTGTGGCCGGCGAGAAGTTCAGCGAGCTGTTCTTTGCCTCCTGCAAGGACGCGGAGCTGGCTGCATACGTCAAGACCCTGCTGTAATTTCCAAAACAACCGTGCCAAACTTTTTCATTCCATCTTTCGGATGTGTTGTGAAAAATGACAAAATCAAACTCCGGGTATTGACAGTTTGACCAAGGCGTTCTATACTCGTGCCATCGAAAGCAAAGGCGCTTGTGGAAGCAAAATTCCACAAGCGCCTTTTGTGTTTCGCGGGGCCACGGGCCCCGTGCGCTCTGGGGGAAATAGAGGGCCCTCAGAACCGTGTTTTGCGCGCTGCCACGTTTGATAGAGGGACGCGCGGCGCAAGTGTACGCCTCCGCCGGGGCTGGCACTCCGGCGGGGAAAACTGTGGGAGGGTACTATCATGTTCAACTCTGTCAACACCTGTTGGACGCTGGTTGCAGCGTTCCTGGTCTACTTCATGCAGGCTGGTTTCGCGCTGTGTGAAGCAGGCTTTACCCGTGCCAAGAACACCGGCAATATTCTGATGAAGAATATGATGGATTTCTGCATTGGCACCCCGTGCTACTGGCTCATCGGCTTCGGCATCATGTTCGGCGGCACGGGCGCTCTGATCGGCGGGTTCGACCCGTTCATTCAGGGAGATTACTCGCACCTGGGGCTCGATATCCCGCTGTGGGTCTACATCGTGTTCCAGACCGTTTTCTGCGCAACGGCCGCCACCATCGTCTCCGGCTCCATGGCCGAGCGCACCAACTTCAAAGCTTACTGCGTTTACTCCGCTATGATCTCGCTGGTGGTCTACCCCATCTGCGGCCATTGGATGTGGGGCGGCGGCTGGCTGCAGAGCATGGGCTTCCATGATTTTGCAGGCTCGGCAGCCGTCCACAATGTGGGCGGCATCATCGCCATGCTGGGCGCGGCCCTGCTTGGCCCCCGTATTGGCAAGTATGATAAAGACGGCAAGCCTCACGCCATCCCCGGCCACAACCTGACGGCCGGTGCCCTGGGCGTGTTCATCCTCTGGTTCTGCTGGTTCGGTTTCAACGGCGGCTCTTCCCTGAGCCTGTCCACCGACGAGACCATGACCCTGACGGGCCTTGTCTGCTTCAACACCAACCTGGCCGCTGCCGTGGCCACCTGCGTGACCATGATCTTTACCTGGAAGCGGTACGGCAAGCCCGATGTCTCCATGACGTTGAACGGTTCTCTGGCGGGCCTGGTGGCCATCACGGCAGGCTGCGATGCCGTTTCTCCGTTCGGCGCATTCATCATCGGCTTTGTTGCCGGTATCCTGGTGGTGCTGAGCGTGGAGTTCTTTGATAACATCGCCAAGATCGATGACCCCGTTGGCGCTGTCTCCGTCCACTTTGTAAATGGTGTCTGGGGCACCATTGCAGTCGGCCTGTTCTCCAACGGCGGCGACGGCGTGGGCAAGGGCCTGTTCTACGGCGGCGGTCTCTCCCAGCTGGGCATCCAGCTGCTGGGCCTCATCACGGTGGATGTTTACGTCCTCATCGTGATGTTCCTCGTCTTCAAGGTCATCGACAAGACCATCGGCCTGCGCGTCCCCGCAGAGGTGGAGATCGACGGCCTGGACATCCACGAGCACGGCCTGGCTTCCGCTTACGCTGGCTTCTCCATCTCCGACGCCAACGCGGCAGCCATGGTTCCCAATGAGAACACCGACCTGGGTGAGGACGACGTCAACAAGGCTTCGGCCCGGATGGTGGACGCCGCCGTCCCCGTGGTGCGGGAGCCCTCTCCCGTCATCCATGATGGAGTGTATGACACCGGAATGCATAAAGTCTCCATCATTGCCAAGCTGAGCAAGTTCGATCAGCTCAAGACCGCTCTGAACGATCTGGGCGTCACCGGCATGACCGTGACCCAGGTAATGGGCTGCGGCATCCAGAAAGGCACCAGCGAGAAATACCGCGGCGTGCCTGTGGACAGCACCCTGCTGCCCAAGATCAAGGTGGAAGTCATCGTCTCCAAGATCTCGGTGGACTCCGTGGTGGAGGCCGCCAAGAAAGCCCTTTACACCGGCCACATTGGCGATGGCAAGATCTTTGTCTACAACGTGACCCGGGTCGTGAAGATCCGCACGGGCGAAGAGGACTTTGCCGCCCTGCAGGACGTGGAATGACCGCCCTGCCCCATTCAACCGCTGTCCCGCCCTTTGGGCGTGACATAAATGTTCTCCTTTTTTCTCCTTTTTCTGAATCCACAATGGCAGCCCCCGCTCCTTTCCGCACAAAGGGAGCGGGGGCCTTGTCGTTTCTTGACATCGGGTTTGGGGTATGCTACAGTGGAACGGCAAAGATCTTACCAGTGAGGATGTGTATTTTATGAGCGAATCGTTCTCCCGCGCTGCCCGCTCCGCCAGGGAGATGGCCCGGATGCTGCTGCGCTGGCTGGTGCTGGCCCTGCCCATCGGCCTGCTGTGCGGCGGCATCGGCACCGCGTTCCATCTGGCGGTAGAGGCCGTCACCGAGCTGCGGGGTGCCCACGGCTGGCTGCTCTGGCTGCTGCCCGCGGCGGGCCTTGCCATCGTAGCCCTTTATAAGGGAACCAAGTGCGAGGGCGTTGGCACCAACAATGTCATCCGGGCCGTGCAGAGCGGCGAGGCCGTCAGCCCGCTGCTGGTGCCCGCCATCTTCTTTGGCACGGTGCTCACCCACCTGTGCGGAGGCTCCGCCGGCCGGGAGGGCGCGGCCCTGCAGATGGGCGGCAGCATCGGCTACAACATTGCAAAGCTGTTCCATTTCCCGGACCATGACCGCCGCACGGCCACGGTCTGCGGCATGGCCGCGTTCTTCTCCGCCCTGTTCGGCACCCCGCTGGCGGCTACCCTCTTCGCCATGATGGTGGAGGATGTGGGCCTGAGCTTCTCGGTGGCGTTCGTGCCCGGGTTCTGTGCGGCCCTGCTGGCCTACGGCATCTCGCTGGCCTGCGGCATTGCCCCCACCCGCTTTGCCCTTTCCGCCGTCCCGGCGCTGGGCATCCTGCCCGTTTTGCAGGTCGCTCTGCTGGGCGTGGCCTGTGCGGCCGTCACCCGGCTGTTCTGTCTGCTGCTCCATGTAGCAGAACACCAGCTTCCCAAGCGGCTGCCCAACCCTTGGGTTCGGGTAGTCCTTGGCGGCGTGGTGGTGGTCGCCCTCTCCTACCTGATGGGGGTGGGCCGCTACAACGGCGCGGGCATGGGGGTCATCACCGCCGCCGTGGAGCAGGGCCAGGCCCTGCCCTGGGATTTTATCTGCAAAATCCTCCTCACAGCGATCACCCTGGCTTCCGGCTTTAAAGGCGGCGAAGTCGTCCCCAGCTTTTATATCGGTGCCACCTTTGGCTGCGTGTTCGGCCCTCTGCTGGGCCTGCCCGCCGGGTTTGCGGCTGCCGTGGCCATGGTGGCTGTCTTCTGCGGTGCCACCAACACCCTCGTCCCCTCCCTGCTGCTGGCCTATGAGCTGTTTGGCGGGGCCGGGCTGGAGCTGATCGCGCTGGGCTGCGGGCTGAGTTATATGCTCTCGGGCTATCATGGCCTGTACAGCAGCCAGACATTCCTCAGCGATAAATTCCACTCGGAGTACACGGCCAGGTGGGAAGCAAGGCTGCACCATTGATTTTTCCATCGTTTTGCCCTTGATTTTTCCCACCGGGCGTGCTACAATCACAATAGTTTCATCCTGTGCAAATCGTCGATGCGGACAAACCGGATCTTCCCCCACACGATGCAGAGAGAGCCGCCCCGGAGCCCCGGGTGCTGCAAGCGGCTTACCGTGCCTGGAGACCCTACCACCGCAGAGTGCAGAGGCGAACCTCTGCCGGGTATGCCCGTTACAGCATAGCGAGTGGCGCGGCTTTTTAAGGCCGCACAATTCGGGTGGAACCGTGGAACGCTGCTGAATTTGTATGTTCAGGCGCTTCATCCCGTAATGACAGACGGGGTGAAGCGCTTTTTGTTTTCCACACTTTTCAAGTTTCAGGTTGAAAAAGGAGTATTATCATGAAGATCATTTATAAGGACGGCCATGTGGACGAGTGCCCGCAGGACCAGGAGCTGCATGTCATCCGCCATACCGCTGCTCATGTGATGGCGCAGGCCATCAAGCGCCTGTACCCGGAGGCTGATTTCGCCTTTGGCCCCGCCACCGAAAACGGCTTCTACTACGACGTGGATCTGGGCGACACCAAGCTCACCGATGAGGATCTGGCCAGCATCGAGAAAGAGATGCACAAGATCACCAAAGAGAACCTGCCCATCAAGCCCTTTATCCTGCCCCGCGCCGAGGCGGTCAAGCTGATGGAGGAGCGTCAGGAGCACTACAAGATCGAGCACATGGCAGACCTGGCCGATGAGACCGAGTTCAGCTTCTTCCAGCAGGGCGAATACGTTGACATGTGCATCGGACCCCACCTGACCTACACCAAGGCCCTGAAAGCCTTTAAGATCACCCAGCAGTCCGGCGCGTACTGGAAGAACGACAAAGAGAACAAGATGCTGACCCGCATCAACGGCGTGGCATTCCACAACCAGGAAGAGCTGGACGCCTGGGAGAAAGAGCAGCAGGAGGCCCGTGAGCGCGATCACCGCAAGATCGGCAAGGAGATGGGCCTGTTCATGACCGACGACCTGGTGGGCCGCGGCCTGCCCATGTTCCTGCCCGCAGGCTACACCGTCTGGCAGGAGCTGGAGAACTATATCAAGGAGAAAGAGCGTGCACGCGGCTACCTGCATGTCATGACCCCCTGCATCGGCACCGTGAACCTCTACAAGACCTCCGGCCACTGGGACCACTACCGTGAGAACATGTTCCCCGCCATGGAGATGGAGGGTGAGAGCTATGTTCTGCGCCCGATGAACTGCCCCCACCACATGATGATCTACGCAAACCGCCCGCACTCCTACCGTGACCTGCCCATGCGGATCGGTGAGATCGCACACGATTTCCGCTATGAGTCCTCCGGCACCCTGAAAGGCATCGAGCGCGGCCGTCACTTCTGCCAGAACGACGCTCACCTGTTCTGCACCCCGGAGCAGATCAAGAGCGAGGTGGCTGATGTCTGCAACCTGATCTTCGAGGTCTACAAGGACTTCAACATCACCGATTACCGCTGTGTGCTGAGCCTGCGTGACCCTGCCGACAAGAAGAAGTACCATGACGACGACGCCATGTGGAACCATGCCGAGAGCGCGCTGCGCGAAGTTCTGACCGAGCTGGGCATCCAGTTCACCGAGGAGATCGGCGAGGCTGCTTTCTATGGCCCGAAGCTGGACGTCAACGTCAAGCCCGCCGTGGGTGCTGAGTACACCCTGTCCACCTGCCAGCTGGACTTCTGCCTGCCTGCAAAGTTCCACCTGACCTATGTGGACAAGGACGGCACCGAGAAGACCCCCGTGGTGCTGCACCGCGCCATCCTGGGCTCTCTGGACCGCTTTATGGCTTACCTGATCGAGGAGACCAAGGGCAAGTTCCCCACCTGGCTGGCACCCGTGCAGGTCAAGGTCCTGCCTGTTTCCGAGAAGACCCTGGAGTACTCCGAGGCCATCACCGAGAAGCTGGTGGAGGCCGGTATCCGTGTGGCTCTGGACGACGACAACCAGAAGATCGGCTACAAGATCCGCGCTGCCCAGCAGGTGGACCGCGTGCCCTATATGCTGGTTCTGGGCGCCAAGGAAGCCGAGGCCGGCAACCTCTCCGTCCGTGACCGCAAGGGTGAGACCACCACGATGGGCGTCGACGAGTTCATCGCGAAAGTCACCGCTGAGATCAAGAACCGCAGCTACAATGCATAAGTTCTGAACAAAACCTATAACGGGAGACCGCTTCCAGTCGGAGGCGGTCTCTTTTTGTTTTGTATCTGTTAATTTTTCGTGCACTGTATTGCGTTTTTCGTGCAAAGCGCTATAATAATAGTAAAGGAGATGATTTGTATGGCAACGACCAATATCAGCATTCGGATGGACTCCGACTTGAAATCTCAGGCTGACGCCTTGTTTTCGGAACTCGGCATGAACCTTTCGACGGCGTTCAATATCTTCGTCCGGCAGTCCCTGCGGGATGGCGGCATCCCCTTTGAAATCAAAATGGATCAACCCAACAAGGAGACCATGGCCGCTATGCTGGAGGCAGAAAGGATCGCAAAGGACCCGAATGTAAAGCACTATTCTGATGTAGAAGAGGCTCTTCGAGAGTTGAAGCGATGAACCGCGATATCGTCTGGACGAACCAATTCAAGAAGGACTACAAACTTGCTCAAAAACGGCATCTCGACATTGATCTTCTGGATAATATCATCCGCACCTTATCACGTGGGGAACCGCTCCCAGAGAAAAACAGAGACCACGCTTTGACCGGCGATTGGATCGGCCATCGCGAATGCCACATCCAGCCAGACTGGTTGCTCATCTACCGCATCGAAGACAATGTGCTCGTTTTGACTTTGGCCCGCACCGGCAGCCACAGCGATTTATTCAGCAAATAATGCGAAACAAACAGCGCCGCTTTCCCATGATCGGGAGAGCGGCGCTGTTGTACTTCGGAATCAGGCCATCATTTTAGTTTTCTCGTCGATCAGCGCGAAAACCTTATCATATACATCGTTTGAAATCATCTGACGCGGCATCCAGAAATCAACCAGTTTTTTTAGTCCTACCGAATCCCCGCAGATTTTCCGGGCCTGTTCATAGGCGAATCTATTTGCATCGACCTCATGCGGCTGGCCAAGATACAAATTGTTGAAATATTCTTCGTCTCCTTTTAATCTGCACTTCAAATAGCGATTTCCTGCCAACTTGTAACACGTCCCGTCGAACATCATAATGTACTGAATACTTCGTTTTATTGTTTCATTAAATCGTTCTCGCTCAAGATATTGGGACGCATGACGCAGTTCATGAAAAAGGTAAAACAGCTTGCTGTATTCAGGCTCTTTATTCAGCTTCTCCGCATTTATAAAAACAGTTCTGCTTGAAACATCAAATGTTCCGTTTGCGGTTTCGTATCCAATAGGCATCTCAAAAGATAACCGTAACTCCAAGTCGTGCTCTCTGCAATACGCTTCAAAATATTTTTTATATTCCGACATTCTCTCACCTCCAATTTCCAATCGTACGAAAAATGCCCCTGCTAAAGTCATTTTTGAGCTTTCAGCAGAGGCATTATGTTTACAATTCGTTACTTCAGCAGGTTATCATCCTCGAAGTAATCGATCTTCATGGATTTGCGCACATCGGCAAGGGTGGCGGCGGCGGTCTTTTCGGCCACGGCGCTGCCGGCTTTCAGGATCTCGACCACCTCGGGCAGGCGCTGCTCCCACTCTTTGCGGCGGTTGCGGATAGGCTCCAGCTCAGCCTGCATGACACTGTTGAGGAATTTCTTGATCTTGACATCGCCCAGGCCGCCGCGCTGGTAGTGGGCCTTGAGCTCGTCCAGGTTCTGGTACTCCGGAAGGAACTCTGCAAAGTGCTCCGGGCGGCTGAATGCATCCAGATAGGTAAAGACCGGGTTGCCCTCCACCTTGCCGGGGTCCTGCACCCGCAGGTGGCCGGGGTCGGTGTACATGGACATGATCTTCTTCTTGATGTCCTCGGGCTCATCGGAGAGGTAGATGCAGTTGCCCAGGCTCTTGCTCATCTTGGCCTTGCCGTCAATGCCGGGCAGGCGGAGGCAGGCAGCGTTCTGGGGCAGCAGGATCTCCGGCATGGTCAGGGTCTCGCCGTAGACGGTGTTGAACTTGTGCACGATCTCGCGGCACTGCTCCAGCATGGGCATCTGGTCTTCGCCCGCCGGGACAGTGGTGGCGCGGAACGCTGTGATATCAGCGGCCTGGCTGATGGGATAGGTAAAGAAACCAACGGGGATGCTGGTCTCAAAATTCTTCTGCTGGATCTCCGCCTTGACGGTGGGGTTGCGCTGCAGGCGGGACACCGTGACCAGGTTCATGTAGTAGAAGCTCAGCTCGGTGAGTTCCGGCACCATGGACTGGATAAAGATGTGCGCCTTGGCAGGGTCGATGCCCACCGCCAGGTAGTCCAGCGCCACCTGCAGGATGTTCTGGCGCACTTTCTCCGGGTTATCGGCGTTATCGGTCAGGGCCTGTGCGTCCGCGATCATAATATAGATCTCGTCGAACTTGCCGGAATTTTGCAGACGGACACGCTCTTTCAGGGAGCCGACATAGTGGCCCACATGCAGGCGGCCGGTCGGGCGGTCGCCCGTCAAAATGATCTGTTTCATAGTATTCTCCATATTCTCCTTAACAAGAGATCTTTTGATATAAGTATATCCCCTGTCCATTTCGCTGTCAACCAAACTGAGGCCAAACAAAAGAAAAAGCGATGGAAAAATTTCCATCGCTTTGCTGGCGCCTCTTGCCTGACTCGAACAGGCGACACCCTGATTAACAGTCAGGTGCTCTAACCGACTGAGCTAAAGAGGCATCTATATAAAACGGCGTACAGCGTTTTACTACTATAAAATGGTGACCCGTACCGGAATCGAACCGATGTTAAAGGCGTGAGAGGCCTCTGTCTTAACCGCTTGACCAACGGGCCATACGTCCATTTTGCATCGGGGGTTTCGCTCCCGACTCGATTATTTTAGCATAGGAGTCCGACTTTGTCAACAAGAAATTTCAAATTTTTCAAAATTGTTTTTGGACGCGCCTGTTTTCCGCGCAGGAGCGGCCAAAAACACCAGAAAAAATCCAGTCTCAGAGCCAGCGCCGCACCCGGCGCACCTGGCTTTTTGCCATGCCGAGGGCCAGCCCGATGTACACGCCCACCACGCTCTCCGCCTCGCCCAGCTCCATCTGCTGGCGCTGGGGCAGCTCCCGCAGCGGGCCGGTATACAGGCACTCCAGCCCGGGCAGGGTGGTGTAATCGCTGGGGTGCATCAGGGTGCTGTCCTTGGGCAGGTCCACCGCACCGCTCTTTTCCAGCACCTCGCTGACGAACTGGGAGCAGAAATAGTGCCGCCGGCGCTGCCACCGGATGTGCAGCCAGCAGAGCAGCAGTCCCAGCGAGTTGAACCGGTAGAGGTGGCCGTGGTTCATCATATGCTCCGCGCGGCGTCTGGCCCGGGCATAGGCTTCCTCCGAGACTTCCAGCGCATAGAGCGCGCAGGGGATATTCTCCCGCTGCAAAAACAAGCCCCGGTTGAGGTACTCCCTGCTGGGGCCTGCCGGAAACATGGTATAGCCGTTTTTGCGGGTGGAACTGTATAGGGTGCTCAGGTCCTCGTCAAACGCAAGGGAAACATGGGTATACTGTGCCCCGGTGAGGTGATACACCAGATTGGACAGCAGCGTGCCCGAGCGGGTGAGGAAGAGGTAAAGGGTTTTCATATGAGGTATGTTCTCCATATCGTGACACGCGTGCGTGCGTCTTTTCATCGTCCGCGGGCAGCAGACACTGCCCTGTGGTCTGTACAGTATACCATAAGCAAAGGAATTTTACCAGAGAAAAATATCGAAAATGCGGTGAAATCTTTTCCACCTCGGTTCATCTTTCCTTTTTATGGTCTGGTTTGCCCGGTTCATGTGTCCCAGCTTGCCAAAATTTTATCAAAGTTGTGATTTTTAAGGGTTATCCTTATTTTTCGTTTGTCAAAGGGGCTTTGTTTTTTCCAAATTCACCGCAATCCCCTAAGATTCTTAATGAAATTTGTTATTTTCACAGAAAAGCCTGCCCTGTACTGGTTGATTTTGGGGGCGATTCATGTATAATGATAGACAGGAGAATACGCATCCGTATTTCTTCATCGGCTGCGCGGCCCCCCTTTTGGCTGAGGGGCGGCCAGCGCGTTTAGAGGTTCGATGATTTGAAACGAAAGAAGAGGTATCAGTATCATGGCAAAGTTGGATCTGAGCAAGTATGGTATTACCGGCACGACGGACGTCGTGTACAACCCCTCCTACGAGCAGCTGTTCGAGGAAGAGACCAAGCCCGGCCTGGAAGGCTACGAAAAGGGCCAGGTCAGCGAGCTGGGTGCCGTCAACGTCATGACCGGCATCTACACCGGCCGTTCTCCCAAGGATAAGTTCATCGTCATGGACGAGAACTCCAAGAACACCGTGTGGTGGACCAGCGACGAGTATAAGAACGATAACCACCCCGCTTCTCAGGAAGCATGGGCTGCTGTGAAAGAGATCGCCAAGAAAGAGCTCTCCAACAAGCGCCTGTATGTGGTGGATGCTTTCTGCGGTGCCAACAAGGACACCCGCATGGCCGTCCGTTTCATCATGGAAGTGGCCTGGCAGGCACACTTCGTCACCAACATGTTCATCAAGCCCACTGCTGAGGAGCTGGAGAACTTCGAGCCCGATTTCGTGGTCTACAACGCTTCCAAGGCAAAGGTCGAGAACTACAAGGAGCTGGGCCTGAACTCTGAGACTGCTGTCATGTTCAACATCACCAGCAAGGAGCAGGTCATCGTCAACACCTGGTACGGTGGCGAGATGAAGAAGGGCATGTTCTCCATGATGAACTACTTCCTGCCGCTGAAGGGTATGGCTTCCATGCACTGCTCCGCCAACACCGATATGGAGGGCAAGAACACTGCCATCTTCTTCGGCCTGTCCGGCACCGGCAAGACCACCCTGTCCACCGACCCCAAGCGCCTGCTGATCGGCGACGACGAGCACGGCTGGGATGACAACGGCGTCTTCAACTTTGAGGGCGGCTGCTACGCAAAGGTCATCAACCTGGACAAGGACTCCGAGCCCGATATCTACAACGCCATCAAGCGCAACGCTCTGCTGGAGAACGTTAGCCTGGATGCCGAGGGCCACATTGATTTCGCTGACAAGAGCGTCACCGAGAACACCCGTGTGTCCTACCCCATCAACCACATCCAGAACATCGTCCGTCCCATCTCCTCTGCACCCGCTGCCAAGAACGTCATCTTCCTGTCTGCTGACGCATTCGGCGTCCTGCCCCCGGTCTCCATCCTGACCCCGGAGCAGACCCAGTACTACTTCCTGTCCGGCTTTACTGCAAAGCTGGCCGGCACCGAGCGCGGCATCACCGAGCCCACCCCCACTTTCTCCGCCTGCTTCGGCCAGGCTTTCCTGGAGCTGCACCCCACCAAGTATGCTGAGGAGCTGGTCAAGAAGATGCAGAAGAGCGGCGCCAAGGCTTACCTGGTCAACACCGGCTGGAACGGCACCGGCAAACGCATCTCCATCAAGGATACCCGCGGCATCATCGACGCCATCCTGAGCGGTGCCATCAACGAGGCTCCCACCAAGAAGATCCCCTACTTCGACTTTGAGGTTCCCACCGCTCTGCCCGGCGTTGATCCCGCCATCCTCGACCCGCGCGATACTTACGCAGACGCTTCTCAGTGGGAAGAGAAGGCAAAGGACCTGGCTGGCCGCTTCGTCAAGAACTTCGCAAAGTATGAGGGCAACGAGCACGGCAAGGCTCTGGTCTCCGCTGGCCCTCAGTTGTAAGCAACCCCTTTCCTCTCCATTGTTCAGAATAGCATGAATAGCGGGGCTGTCACCGGTGGGTGACGGCCCCGCTTTTGTTGTATTTTTCTCGATTTTCTTGTATCCTGTGGGGGGTATGCTATACTGAAACCAGCTTTTTACGCGCGTTTTTCCAGAGGAGGATGTGGAAATGAAACACCGGACTGTCAACGATTATTTCAAGCAGCAGTGGCCCCGGCTCAGCTTGTTTGCGGCATTCACGCTGGGCGTCTCATTCTTTGCCCCGCTGAAAAATTTCCAGCTCAAATGGCTCATTGACTCCAAATCAAAACAGGAGGCCCTGGGCTACATGGGGCTGGTGTTTGCCATTACGTTCAGCAGCTGGTTCTTTGAGCGGCTGAGCCGCCGCTCCTTTACCAGGATCGCCTGCGGGGCCGTGGAACAGGTGCGCCAGCGCATTCTGGAGCAGGTGCTGTACCGCACCGTGGCCCAGTACAACGCCGAGGGCGACGCGGCTTACCTCTCCCTCCTGACTACCGACCTGCGCACCCTCTACGACGATTACTATATGTCCCTGTTCAGCATCGTGTTCTGGGGCGGCATCATGCTCTGCGCGCTGGCCATGTACCTCTACATCAGCCCGGTGATGCTTCTGGCGATTTTATTGGTGACCATCCCGCCGCTGGTGCTTCCCCGCCGGATGAACGAGCGGCTCAAGGCCACCCGGAACGCGTTTTCCCTCCAGATGGCCGGTTACACCCAGCAGCTCAAAGAGCTTCTGGGCGGGTTTGAGATCATCCGCAGCTTTTTGCGGGAGGACGCCTATGCCGCTCTCCACCAGAAAGCCGCCCGCAAGGCCCGGGAGAGTGAGCTGGACTATCAGCAGAGCCTGAACGCCATGGTGACCAACACCTCCCTCATCAGCAATCTCATCTTCCCCGTCGTGATGCTGGTGGGCCTTTTCCTCGCTTTTGACGGGCGGCTGACCATGGGCACCGTTTCCACTGCCGCCAGCATGGCAAACTTCGTCATCACCCCCTGCCACCAGATCGCCCAGTGCTGGGCCAAGGTCAAGTCCTCTCAGGGCATCCGCCAGCGGCTGGAAGCCGCCATGGCGGAGCCGCAGGTGGCCGAGCAGGGGGAGCCCATCGGCCACATTGATTCCATCCAGTGCGAAACCGTCCGCTTTGCTTACCCCAACACTGCGGAGCCCGTGCTGAAAGATGCCTCCCTGACCGTGGACGCCGCGCAGAAAGTGGCCCTTGTGGGCGAGAGCGGCTGCGGCAAATCCACGCTGGCCAAGCTCTTGTTCCAGTATTACCCGGATTACTCCGGCGACATCCTCTTCAACGGCCGACAGGTGCGTACACTGGACCGCACCGCCCTCTACCGCCGGGTGGGCTACATCGCCCAGACGGCGTATCTCTTCCACGATACCATCCGGAACAACATCTGCCTGCACGAAGATTTCCCAGACGAACAGCTGGCCCACGCCATTGCAGCGGCAGGCCTTACGGACTGGGTGGCTTCCCTGCCCGACGGGCTGGATACCGTCATCAGCGAAAACGGCAAGAATCTCTCCGGCGGCCAGCGCCAGCGCATCGGCATCGCCCGGCTGGCCCTGCGCAGCTATGACCTCATCATTGCGGACGAGATCACTGCCAGCCTGGACCCTGACACCAGCCAGCAGGTGATGGAAAACCTCATCGCCATGCCCTGCATGGTGGTAGCCATCACCCATGATGTGGCCGGTTCGTTCATGCACCAGTTCGATAAAGTTTACCGCGTGGAACACGGTGTGGTGCGGGTGGCGTGACGATACAAAAGAACGCCTGTCGGAAGCTTCCGGCAGGCGTTCTGCTTTTTCTGCTCTTTATTTTGCCGCGTCGAACTCAGCCACGATATCGGCCGTGGGGGCGGGCGTCACGAGGCTGACCACCACGCAGACGGCCAGGGAGGTGAGGAATGCGGGCAGCAGCTCATAGATGCCGAACACGCCGCCCAGCGGGCTGATGAGGTACTTCCAGACGAAGACCATCAGGCCGCCGGAGAGCATTCCGGCCAGAGCGCCCTGCCAGTTGCAGCGCTTCCAGAACAGCGCGCAGAGTACCACGGCGCCGTAGGAGCCGCCGAAACCGGCCCATGCAAAGCTGACGATGCCGAACACGCTGGAGTTGGGGTCACGGGCCAGCACCACGCCCACCACGCTGACGCAGACGATGGTCAGGCGGGCCGCAAACAGGCTCTGCTTCTCGGTCAGCTTGAGGTGCGCAAACTCCTGCAAAATGTTCTGAGAGACGCTGGAGGCGGCTGCCAGCATCTGGCTGTCCGCCGTGGACATGGTAGCGGCCAGGATGCCTGCCAGAATGAGGCCCGCCAGAACGGCTGCCAGTATGCCATGGGCGCTGATGAGGCTGGCAATGCGGACGATGATGGTCTCGCTGGAAGAACCGCTCAGAAACTCCAGAGCGCCTGCCTTGGTCATGCCAAGGCCCACCATGCCGATGATGATGGAAGCCGTCATGGCGATGACCACCCAGACGGTGGCAATGCGGCGGCTGAGCACCAGCTTCTTCTCGTCCTCAATGGCCATAAAGCGGAGCAGGATGTGGGGCATTCCAAAGTAACCGAGGCCCCACGCCATGGTGGATACGATGTCCAGCAGGCTGTAGCTGGTGGAACCGCCCGTGGCGGCATCGTGGCTGGCCATCATGGTCAGGTAGCCGGAGATGCCCTGGGCGTTCTCCACCACAGCCCCCCAGCCGCCTGCCACGCTGATGCCATACACCAGCACGGCCACCAATGCCAGCGACATGACGATGGACTGGATGAGGTCGGTGGTGGTCACGGCACGGAAACCGCCCAGGATGGTGTAGCCCACGATGATGAGGGCCGACACCAGCATGGCCGCCATGTAATCCACCCCAAACAGGCTGTGGAACAGCTTGCCGCAGGCCGCAAAGCCCGAGGCCGTGTAGGGCACGAAAAACACGATGATGATGACCGCGCCCAGTGCGTTGAGCAGGTTGCGCTGGTCGTGGAAGCGCAGGGACAAAAACTGCGGCACCGTGATGGCGTCGAGGTTGGCCGAGTAGCGGCGGAGCCGCCGGGCCACGATGAGCCAGTTGAGCCAGGTGCCCACGGCCAGGCCGATGGCCGTCCAGCCCGGCGAGGCAATGCCCGTCAGGTAGGCCAGACCCGGCATTCCCATCAGCAGCCAGCTGGACATATCGCTGGCCTCCGCGCTCATGGCAGTGACCAGCGGGCCCATCTTGCGGCCGCCGAGGTAGAAATCGGTACTGTCTTCATTGGATTTGCTGTAGGCAAAGCCAACGGCCAGCATCGCCGCCAGGTACACGACGATGGTAGCCACAATGCAAACGTTCGTCATAGATACTTTCCCCCTTTGACTTCTCTTTCCCAAAAGAAGACTGTCTAGATTTTACCACGGTAAAGCATAAAAGTGCAAGGGTTTGGGAGCAACTTCTTCTCATTTTCCAAAAAACTGTTCTCCCCACGCGGAAAATCCCCCAAAACGACGACAAACCGCCCGAAACAGAGCCTGTCCCGGGCGGTTTGCTTGCAGATGGAGAACTGTGATGAAGAAAAATGATAGGAAACGTGAGAATGTCGTAAAATACAGGCGTCACACCTGTTTGGCCTCGCCCTCCGGGAAGATGACCTTGTTGACGAAGAAGAAGATCACCATGGAAATGCCGCCGTTGAGGATGGTGGTGCCGATGTTGTAGATGAAATCCGGCACCAGCAGGCCTGCCACGGCCACCCACACGCAGTTGATGGAATTGACGATGCAGGTGATAACGCAGAACGCGAGGATGTACCAGCCGATCTGCTTGGCGAGGTTGCCCTTGCTGCGGAACACGAGGTTGCGCTGGATGGGGAAATTGATGCACTCGCCAATGATCATGGCCACCATGTAGGCGCAGAAGTAGGGCAGACCGCCGTGAGCCGCGTCGTATCCGAGGATATTCCACTTGAATGTCTCCCCGAAAAGGGTAACATCCATGCCCGGCCAGCCGAAATCCACCACGGGCAGGCTGCTGAACGCTTTGGGCAGGAACTGCAGCAGCAGATACTTGAAGACCGTGATGAGGTTGGACACGATCACAAAGAGTCCACCCTCCCGCACCCATTTCGCAGCGGCCGGGTGCCGGGCCGCAAAGTTGTTCCAGAAATTCATGCAGGATTCCTCCTTGGTCCGTTCAGCCCTGATGCAGCCGCTTTTCCAGCTGTGCGTTGAGGATGACGTTCTTGATCGCCTCATAGGCCACCCGCAGCAGGCCGATGATCCAGAATCCCTGTGCTTCCATCACGATGCCATCCACCATACCCATGCTCACCGCACCGTTGGTCATCTTGGCCAGAGCACGCAGCGGCATATTATACTGGAATAGGATGTTCAGGTCCGGCTTGCCGTTTTCCATGCTCTTGCGGAGCAGGTGGCCCAGCACGGCGCTGGCCGCCCAGCCCAGCGGACTGCGGCCATGGCTCAGCTCGCCCAGGGTCATATTGCGGTCAATTTTGGTTTTGCTCTCCGGGATGGGGCGGCCCAGCAAAGCCTCAAACTCGGCATCGGTGATCTTGCGCACCTCGGCGGTCTTATAGTGGAGCATCTCTTTGCCTGCATAAGGGTCCGGCGCAGCAGTGCCCTCCACTGTGACCTCAGCCTGCAGACGGATGTCCTCGCAGGAGGCACCCACCCGCAGCTCGTAGCAGCCGCCCTCCACTTCCCAGTGGTTGGTCAAAACGTTCCAGTAACGGAACGCCTTGTCGTCCAGCGGAATGGTCACTTCCCGGCTCTCACCGGGGTTCAGAAAGACTCTTGCAAAGCCTTTCAGCTCCTGCGCCGGGCGGAAAATTTTCGCGTCCGGCTTTGCCACATAGAGCTGCACGATCTCCGCGCCTGCCACGCTGCCCGTGTTGGTCACCGTGAGGGTGACGCCCGCCGGGCCGGCCTTGAGATCGCTGTATTCAAAGCTGGTATAGCTCAGGCCATAGCCAAACGGGAATGCCGCCGGGATGCCCGCGGTCTGGTGGTAGCGGTAGCCCACATAGAGGCTCTCGCGGTATTCCACGGTGCGGCCCTCGCCGCCAAAGTGCGCCCGGGCGGGGGTCTCGTGGTAGGCGTTGGCCCAGGTCTCGGCCAGCTTGCCGCTGGGGCAGACTTTGCCCGTCAGGACATCCAGCATGGCACCGGCACCGGCCTGCCCGCCCAGGGCCCCGTAGACCAGCGCCCGGCAGTTCTTGAGCCAGGGTGTTTCCAGCGAGGCACCCGCACTGAGCACCACCACCACATTGGGGTTGACCTGGCCGATGGCTTCCAGCAGGTCCAGCTGGTTGACGGCCAGTTTCATGTCCGAGCGGTCGATGCCCTCGCTCTCCTTGATCTCGTCCAGACCCAGGAAGAGCAGCACGGTATCGGCTTTCCGGGCCAGCGCCACGGCCTCGGCCTTGCGGGCGTCGTCCAGGCGACCCTGACGGTCAAAGCCGGGGGCAAAGCCCACGCTCTGCAGGCCGCTCTCGGCCAGCTGCTCCAGCACGGAATCCACCTTGATGGAGTTGACGGCGCTGGAGCCCGCGCCTGATACCGGGGCGTCTGGGCGAAATCCCCCACGACAGCCACCCGCTCGCCCGCTTTCAGAGGAAGCAGACCGCCCTCGTTTTGGAGCAGGACCACGCTCTCCGCTGCCGCGCGGCGGGCCAGCGCGTGATGCGCCTCGGCGTCAAAGGTCCTGGGCGCCTTTTCGACAGCCGCATGGGTGGTCAGCACCAGCTCCAGCAGCTCGTCCAGCCGGGCGTCCACATCCGCTTCCGAAATTTTGCCGTGTCCCACGGCCGCTTTCAGCTCCCGGATGGCGTCCCCACCGGGGAACGGCATTTCCAGCGTGGAGCCGTTCTTCACGCCCAGAGCATGGTCGTTGGAGCCGCCCCAGTCGGTGACGACGGCCCCGTCAAAGCCCCAGTCCCTGCGGAGGATGTCCTTGAGCAGGTGCTCGTTCTCGTTGGCGTAGGTACCGTTGATGAGGTTGTAGGAGGACATGATGGTCCTGGGCTTTGCCTCTTTGACCACGATCTCAAAGCCGGTAAGATACAACTCCCGCAGGGTGCGCTCGTCCAGGATCGAGTCGCTGGCCATCCGGCGCAGCTCCTGGCTGTTGACCGCAAAATGCTTGGGGCAGGCGGCAATGCCGTTTTTCTGGATGCCCCGTACATAGCCTGCCGCCATTTTTCCAGAGAGGAAAGGATCCTCCGAAAAATACTCAAAGTTGCGGCCGCAGAGGGGGCTGCGCTTGATGTTCAGGCCCGGGCCCAGCAGCACAGCCACCTCCTGCGCGGCGGCCTCTTCCCCCAGAGCCTCACCGATGGCCTCGCCCAGGGCGGGGTCCCAGCTGTTGGCCACCGTGGCGCTGGTGGGGAAACAGGTGGCCGGGACACTGGGGTTCAGGCCCAGATGGTCCGCCGCGCCTGCCTGCTTGCGCACCCCGTTGGGGCCGTCCGAGAGGGTGATGGCCGGGATACCTTTCTCCGAGAAATTCCGGGTGGTGAAGACCGTCTCGCCCGAGAGCAGGGCACATTTTTGTTCCAGATCCAGGCTGTTGATGATATCTGTGTGTTTCAAGGGTCTCTCCTGACAATCAAAAAAGAGGGCGGGCGTTTGCCCGCCGCCCCTTCTGTTCCTATGTGTTGATCAGACGGTTTTTACGTCCTCTTTCTTTTTGCGGAAGCGGAGGATCGTCAGAACGACCAGAACCGCGATCAGACCGCCGCAGACACCATCCACTGCGTAGATGACCTTCTGGTAAGGCTCGACCTTTGCCAGATAGCGGCTGCCCGGCATACCGCCGTTCATCGTTTTGGAGTTTGCAATGGTGTACAGGATGTTATGGATTGCTTCACGACCGTAGTGGTAGTCTGCAACGTCATCCTTGTTAAAGGTGTACCGTGCGCCGGTGGGCAGGTTCGTCAGCTTTCCGTCTGCACCAGCCCGGATCATCTGACCCGCATCCATGAACACGCCGGTATTTGCATTATCGGTGATAATGAAGCCGTGGAAGCCCCACTCATTGCGGAGGACACCGGTAACAAGGTTGTAGTCGCCGCCGGCCCATGTATAGCCAATGCGGTTGAAGGAAGTCATAACGCCGGTCACGGACGGAATCTCTCTGGTGGCATTGCTGTAAGTGCCATCGCCGTTGTCCTTTGCGTAATTCATCTGGACGTCATCGGTCTTGATGCACATTTCAAAGGTCTTCAGATAGATCTCGCGTGCAGCCTGCTCATTCAGGAAGGTTGCAATGCTGAACTGTCCATCACGGTCGCCGCGGTGGTTTTCTTGATCGTTGACGGCAAAGTGCTTGACAAAGACGTACATACCACGGGAGGCTACGCCCTTGCACTCGAGAGAAGCGATGTGCCCGCCAACAAAGGGATCTTCAGAATAATACTCGCTGTTACGGCCGGAGAATGCCGTGCGGTGCATATTGACAGCAGGTGCATACCAGCCATCAACGCCCAGATAGTAGGATTCATCGCCGATGTTTTCGCCATAGTGGTAGGCCAGATCATCGTTGTAGGTCTGTGCCAGAACGATCACGCCGCAGTGCGTGATGTTGCCCTTGAAGTAGAAGTTGCCGCTTGCATCAACGCCGTAGTTGACCAGGCCGGTGGCAGCGTCGCGGTCGGTCGTGGAGGGCTTATCCACCGACTTGATGGCAGCCGTGCCATAGCCGGACTGCGTGATCAGGGTCTGATAATCGCTGGGGGTCAGCTGGTCGAGCAATTCATCCCACTTTTCATCATCGTAGTCCAGACCGCGCATATCGATCAGACCCAGACCGTTGTCCTTGCCGTAAACGATCTCATCGGTCAGAGTGGAGAAGTCGGTGGGGTTCAGGGAATCAAAAGAATCCAGCTTTGCAAGGTCCTCCTTGCTGATCGTCTTGCGGTAGGTATAGGATGCAGCCTTGCCGCTGGCATCGGTGCCATTGATGGGGTTGCCCCAGGTGCTGATCTGGTCGCTGACTTCACCGTCAACGGTCGGCCAGGTGCCAGTCCAGTCACTGCGGGAGAGATACTGCAGCCCGCCGTTTGCATGGTCAAGCTGATTGGTGATCTCCACACCGGTCGTGGTGTCGAGCTTGTAGGTCGTGGTATCCACGGTGCCGTTTGCCGGAGTGTAGGTTGCAACAAAAGCAGTGTCGCCGTCGGCGGTCATGCCGTCTGCCACGCTCTTTCCCTTGGCAGAGAGGATGTTGTTGACCGCTTCATGTGCGTTTTTGGCTGCGGTGATATAATAATCGCCCGCATCCAGAATGTAGGTCTTGGCATTGACGTAGTCGTAAGACTTCAGCTGCTCCTGATCAAAAGTGACCGTTACGATTTCGCTTGCGCCGGGAGCCAGCTCTGCAGTTTTGGCATAGCCACCAGCTCCACAGCAGCCTTTTCCACCTTGTTTGCCTTGTCGTAATCGGTATAGGGGCTCTGTGCATAGACCTGTACGACATCCTTGCCGACCACATCACCCGTATTGGTGACCTTGACTGTCACGGTGCAGGTATCGCCATCCCAGCTGGTATCGTAATCAGACCACTCAAAATCCGTGTAGGACAGGCCGTATCCAAAGGGATACATCACAGCATCCGCATAGTTGTAATCACCGGCATTGCCCTGACCCAGCACCTTGTCCTCGTAGCGGGTCTCGTAGTAGCGGTAGCCAACATAGATGCCCTCTTTGTAGCTGACGTAGTTGTACTTGGTCAGGTTACCGTCCTCGTCATAGTAGGCAAAGTCGCCAAAGTTCTGGGCGGCAGGGCTGTTCATGGCATCCATCTCGTAGGTATCCACGGTGCGGCCGGAGGGATTCACCTTACCAGAGAAGATCTCTGCCAGAGAGCACAGACCGTAATCACCCATAGCGGGAGCCGAAATGACGGTGTGGATATTGGGATAGTTTTTGACCCAGCTCAGGTCTACCGCTGCGCTGGAGTTCAGCAGCAGCACCACATCGTCAAAGTTATCGTTCAGATACTGAAGGATCTCCAGTTCCGTAGAATCCGGCTCCAGATAGGTCTTGGTCTTGTCCTCTTCCACATCGGTGTGGTTGTACATGGAGCGGGGCATATCACGGCCTTCGCCCGCCACACGGCTGAGCACAAAAACAGGAACCGTATTCTTCATGGAATCGGTCAGACCCGGCTCTGCTTTCATGACAGACAGGGGGCATTCGTTGATGGAAAAGTCCTCATCATCGCCGAAGGAAACAGAACCAACGCCCAGACCGTAGTCTTTGCCGTTGCCTTCGGAATAAAACTTCCAGAGCGCTTCATTAACGCCAAAGCCTGCATCTTCAAAAGCAGTTTTCATATCGACCTTATTGCCGCCAATGTAGCTGACTGCCGAATGGCTGACAAAACTGAAGGTCGTATCCGTGCTGTACGGCATCTTTCCCGCATCGTTCTTCAGCAGAACGATACCCTCGGCGGCGATCTTCTTATTCAGAGCGATCTCATCCTCAACCAGCGCAGCCTCTGTGTCAAAACCGGGCTTGCTGTATTCCATATTGATGCCTTCGGTCTTTGCCTTGCTGTTGTCGATGCCGCCGCTCTTCAGACCCAAAATGCTCTGCACGCTGCTGGCATTAGGCGGGATCAGCACATTGGCTGCAACCATACCGCCCGCCAGTGCGACACACAACACACCCGAAACGGCAGTTTTGATGATCTTGCCCATCATCTTACTGTCCTTCTTTTTCTGTGCCATAACTGTTAACTCCTTCTCTTTTGTGTACACGACCCGGTTCATGGCTGTTCTCAGGAGTGCGTCCGCTCCTTTGCCTGATGTCATTTTATCATATAAACCGCAAAACGAACCGTTCTCCGCACAATCTGTCATTTTGGAGACATAATCTGCAAAAGTTTCAATTCTGTATCAAAATTTCCTGTGCTTATCACCAAAAGAGAGGGGTCATTTTTTGTGCACACTGCCAACAGCCCTCTCACATTGATTCTTTTTCCGGGATAGGCAGCAGGATGCGGACGGTGAACCAGCTGTTCTCCCATTTCACGGTCATGGTGCCTCCGTGCTGCCGGGCGGCGGCCTGCACGCCCCGCAGGTCGTAGCCGCCGTGGGCACTGCGCACGGGCAGACCGTCCGGGCCCAGCGCTACGGGGGCGGCGCAGTAGTTCTCAAACCGGAGCATCACACAGCCGCTCTGGGCATAGATGGCCACCCGCAGCAGCCGCTTTTCGGGGTCCGGCTCGGCTGTCAAGCTCTCCACGGCATTGTCCAGCGGCACGCCCACCAGGGTGCAGATCTCCCGGGTGGACAAAAAGCCCAGCCACTGGCCGTCGGCCACGCTGGTCATGTTGATGCCCTGCTCCTGACACTCCATGCTCTTGGCCGTGAGGAGGGTGTCCAGCACCGGGTTGCCCGTTTTGTTCTCCGCCTCATACTGGCGGATGCCGCTCTCCATCCGGGCCAGCGCCGCGTCCTGCTTGGCCTGGTCGCGCTCGGCACGGATGTTGGCGATCTGGATTTTCAGCTCGTGGTAGCGGCTGTTGATGAGCTTGATGCCCTCCTTGCTCCGCTTGTACTGCTCGTATTGGCGGTGGAGCACCTCGTCCATGGCTTCCAGCTCGCTGTGCAGGGCACTTTCCCGCAGCTGGTCGTGCTGGATGGTCAGGATCAGCACGCCGCAGAAATCCACCAGCGTGCGGATGTAGTAGATGCTCATGTTCACTTCGCCATCGTCCAAAAAGAGCAGGTTGCTCACCGCAAAAACCATGGCGGCCATCACCACGGCTACCAGCGCGGCCTTGTTGCTGACTGTCAGCTTTCCGGTCGGGCTGGGGCGGCGGCGTTCCAGCCAGAGCACCGTCCCGTACAGCACGCCATCGACAACGACCAGAAGGAGCAGGGCCAGCCCATCTCCCCCGCCCCGGTGCGGGAACAGCGCGCAGTGGAGCTGCCACTCCACGCTGGCGGCCAGTTCCGCCAGAATAAACGCCCGGGCGCAGACATAGCCTGCTTCCAGCCAGCGGATATCCCGGCTGGCCCACAGGTACAGATACGAGAGCCCGATGGCCGCCGCCATGCAGGGGATCCACCAGGCCAGCGGCACGCCGCCTGTCGCGTGCAGGAATATACTCAGGGCCACGGCCCATCCCCCGGTCAGCACGATTGTGGGCCGTTTGCCGAACCGCCGCGGCAGCGGCCAGGCGTAGAGCAGGATCGCCATGCATTCAGCCAGCGCCGTGTACAGGCGGGGGATGTTCGGCAGCGCCGTCATACACCCTCACCCCCGATGTGATCCGCCAGCGCGGCCAGAAAACTCTTCCGCTTGGGGCGGCTCACCTGCAGCTCGTAGGGGCCCACTTCCACCACGCCCTGCTGGACGCCCCGCACCTGAGCCAGGTTGACTAAATAGCCGCTGTTGCAGCGGGCAAAGGGACAGTCGGCAAGTTTTTCTTCAAATGTTTTCAGGGCACCCGGAGCCGTGAATTCCCCATCCTCGGTGTAAAAATGCACCCGGTGGCCCTCACTCTCCAAATAATAGATTTGGACTGTATCCAGTCGCCGCAGGCCGCCCTCCACGGGGACCGTCAGATAATGCCGGGCATGGCGGCTGACTTTTTCCACAGCCTTTTGCAGCTGCTGGGAAAACGCAAAGTAGGGCACCGGCTTGAGCACATAATCCAGCGCCCCTACCGCATACCCCTTGATGGCATACTGCGCCATATTGGTAATGAAGATCAGCACCACGTCCGCATCCAGCGCCCGGATGCGCCGGGCCGTCTCCATCCCGTCCAGATGCTTCATCTCCACATCCAGGAACACGATGTCGTACACCGGGCCGTAATTTTCCAGAATATCCACGCCATCGGCAAACTCCGTCACCGAAAACTCTGTGCCGTACTGCCGGGTGTACCGCTGCACATAGCCCATCAGCTGCTCACGCACAGCGGCCTCGTCCTCCACCATCGCAATGCGGATCACGCCCCGCACCTCCCTTTTTTCAGCTTTTCTTTCTCTGCCCCACAGGCAAAGTCACTAAGGCAAGTATAGCACAGGCAGCGCTTCTTTGCCATGGAAAAACAAAACAGCCGCCACGGCCCGCATAGGGACCCGAAACGGCTGTTTCCCTTTATTTTTCTGTGCTTGTGCATTAAAAACGCAAGCTGCCATATTATGGTTCGCATAAAGAGAACCATATCATTCTGCCCAGATCCATCAGAAACGCAGCCGCATCTGGTACCAGACCACATTTCCGTGAGTAGAACCAGAAACGCCCTCGCTCACAAAACCAAACTTGGCGTAATAATGCACCAGTTTGTCTTTGCAGGTGAGTACAAGTCCCTTTCTCCCCTGTGCTTTCGCTTCGCTGATCACATGATTCAACAGAGCAGCCGCACAGCCGCGGCAGCGGTATTCCGGGATGGTATCCACACCGAAGATCATCTGCCATGCACCGTTTTCGTTGTGCAGAGAAGCATCCTCATACATCTCGTCCCGGAGGTCGGGGTCATCCGTGACCATGCCGTTGACAAAGCCAATCATCCGGTCGCCATCCAACTGGACCCAGAAATGGTTGGGGTAAACAGCCAGCCTCTCTGCAATGCTGACTTTGGTGGCGGCTTCCGCAGCCGGGAAGCATTCTGCTTCAATCTTTACAATTTCCTGTAAATCTGTGGAGACAGCAGTCCGAATCTGCATCTTGTTAAAACTCCTTTCTCTGTCCGCAAGGGCAATCTCACCCTGAAGCACTTCTACCGCCGGGCCTATCATGAAAACATGGCCCGTGGCTGCGTCGATCTCAATGCGCAGGGCATCTTCCATTTATACATCATTGAACGATAGCAAGTAATTCCAGCCCATGCAAAGGATTCCTACGAAAAAGCCGACCGTGCAAAAACCGTGCATTGACCGTGCAGACCCCGATTTATCGGGGTTACATAACAAAAAAGAACGCCAAATCTTACGATCTGACGTTCAATATCTGGTGCACCTCCAGGGACTCGAACCCTGGGCCCACTGATTAAGAGTCAGTTGCTCTACCAACTGAGCTAGAGGTGCATATTATCAGGATGCGGTTTCAAACATCCTGATAACTATGAGTCGGCGACTACCTATTTTCACGCGCCGTTTCCAGCGAACTATCTTGGGCACGAGTGAGCTTAACTTCTGTGTTCGGAATGGGAACAGGTGGAACCTCACCGTCATCGTCACCGACCATATGACTGGCTCAGTATCCCATACGGTC
>NZ_QTVP01000031.1:0-25256 GCF_003460645.1 Faecalibacterium sp. OF04-11AC
TCAGCTCTGAGAGTGCCTTTTTGCCTTGACGACCGGAAGCGGGCAGGCATCCCCGCGCGCGTCTACTTTTACCATAAGTGTTTCCCCCTAATATCAGAATATAACCGTGATTTCCGGCTGTTTCTCTTCTTTTTCCAAAATTTTGCCTACAATGGCTGCAGGCAGACCAACCTTTTTCAGTTCAGCTTCCAGTGCGTCGGCATCCTGCGGTGCCACAGCCAGCAGCAGTCCGCCGGAAGTCTGTGGGTCAAATAAAATTTCTTCCATCGCAAACGGCACATTCTCAAACCGGACAAAGGGCCCGGTGTGATTGCGGTTGCGCTGGCCCGCCGCTGTGTACAGGAAAGCATCGGCCGCTTCCCATGCACCCAGCAAAACCGGGACCCGCCGGGCATCCACCCGGCAGGCAAGTTTCCCGCCCATCATCTCGTGCAGATGGCCGAGGAAGCTGAATCCCGTCACATCTGTCGCGGCATGGACAGCATATTTCCGGCTGATCTGAGCCGCCGTTTTATTCAGTGTCGTCATGGACTGGATCGCCCCTGCCAGATGCTCCGGGGCAGCTTCCCCCACCCGATTGGCGGTACAGATGAGCCCCACGCCCAGTGCTTTGGTCAGGATGAGCTTGTCTCCGGGCCGCCCGGCGTCATTGGCATAGATGTGGTGCGGATCTACCAGGCCCGTGACCGAGAGGCCGTACTTGACTCCCGTGTCTGCAATGGAATGCCCTCCTGCAAGGATCCCGCCCGCTTCGGCGACTTTTTCCGCACCGCCGCGCAGGATCTCTCCCAGAACGTTCAGATCCATGCTCTCCGGGAAACAGACAAGGTTCAGCGCCGTCTTCACTTCGCCGCCCATCGCATAGACATCACTGAGGGCGTTGGCGGCCGCGATCTGCCCGAACGTGTAAGGGTCATCTACCATCGGCGGAAAGAAGTCCACGGTCTGTACCAGTGCGATATCCTCCGTGATTTTATAAACGGCGGCATCGTCCCGGCTGTCGTAGCCGACCAGCAGATTCGGGTCTTTCTCGCCCCGGGGCAGCTTTTCCAGAATATGGCTCAGCACTCCGGCACCCAGCTTGGCCGTACAGCCGCCCCCGGTACAGAAGACGATTTTTTCTTTCTCCGGCATCTTTATGCACGCTCCTCCTTTGAAAAAGCCGTCAGCACAGCCTCCACATTATAATCCCTTTTCAGCAACTTCTTGGTTTGCTCTCCTGCTGCCCGGCGCGCAGGCATATCGGCCTGGTTGAGTACCGCATAAAAATGGCGCGCCCCAACAGCCTTGCGCCCGCCCTGTTCATCGGCCAGCAGCTTCGCCAGCAATTCCGGCGTCAGGATCGTCTCCGACGGAACGCCCAGCAATGTGCAGGCCGTTTCCAGCCGGAAGCAGACTTCCTGCAGCGGCTTTCCCACTGCGGAGAGCCCTGCCACTGCCAGCACAATATCACTTTGAGGCAGCAGCACCGGTTCATGAGCCGCCGGGGCCTTGCAGGGCAGATGCTTTGCGCCATCTGCTTCCAGAAAGACCGCGTCTGCCTGCGCCATCCAGCGTTCCAGCTGCGGCGGCTGTGTCAGTTTGTTGTCCGGGGCCGGGGCTCCTGCTACCGCATAGTTGCCACTCGTCCAGAGAGCTGCAAGCTCCGCGTTCGTTCTGGCCAAGAGTGGTTCTTTCGGGCGTTGGATGTGAGTGGTAGTGGAAGCCAGCACCCGCCAGCCTTTGCGGGCACCGTGCGCCGCCATGGCGTGCAGCAGGGTGGTTTTCCCGCCTCCGCCCACCAGTGAAACGATATGCCCCTTTTCTTCCAGAAAGGGCAGCTGTATTTCATCCAGCATATTATTCCTGCTCTGCCACTGCCATTGCGATCTGCTCCGGCGTAATGGGCAGCTCATAGAAACGGGTGCCGATGGCGTTGTAAATAGCGTCCGAGATTGCCGGCAGCGGTGTGTTAATGACAACTTCACCGATGGATTTCGCACCAAACGGGCCGTTTGGCTCATAGCTGTTCTCAAACTCCACGTTGATGTGTCCAATATCCACACGGGCCGGGATCTTATACTGGAAGAGCGAATTTTCCATCGGGTATCCCTTGGCATCATAGGTAATGTTCTCGGTCAAGGTCATGCCGATGCCCTGCAGGATCCCTCCCTCGGCCTGTACCCGGGTCAGGTTGGGGTTGATGGGCGTGCCGCAGTCCACACAGGCGTCAAATTCCAGAACCTTGACTTCGCCGGTCTCTTTGTCCAGCTCGATTTCCGCAGCACCCACCATGTACGGCGGAGGCGACAGCGGAGAGGTATGGGTTTCGGTAACTTCCAGCGGGACCATGTGGCCGAACTGGGAAGCGCTCGCGATCTCCGCCAGCGAAACGCCGCGCTCCGGTGCAGCGTCCACATAGACTTTTCTTCCGTCAAAGGTCACTTCATCCGGGGCACATTCCAACATCTCAGCGCCCAGCTGCTGATCTGCTCCCGGAGCTTGAGGGCGCATTTTTCCACAGCCTTGCCGGTGACATACGTTGTACTGGAGGCATAGGAGCCAGAGTCGTATGGTGAAGTGTCAGTATCTGCACCAAAAACGGTAATGTCATCCAGCTCACAGTCCAGCACTTCGGCTGCGATCTGTGCCAGCGTGGTGTCACAGCCCGTCCCCATATCGGCTGCACCGATGACGAGGCTGTAGAAGCCTCATCGTTGACTTTGAGGGTCGCGCTGCCCACATCCATGCCGGAAATACCAGAGCCCTGCATTGCCATGCCCATACCGACGGCACGGACTTTACCGTTGCCCAGATCGTGGACCGGGTATTTCTCGTCCCAGCGGATCATCTCATGCACTTTGGCCAGGCAACGGTCCAGCGCGCAGCTGGTGTTGGTGGCCCCATAGTACGCGGGCATGTAGTCGCCCTCTTTGACGATGTTCCTTTGGCGGATCTCAAACGGATCCATATGGAGTTTTGCCGCCAGCTCATTGACTGCGGATTCCACCGCGAACAGGCCCTGCGTTGCGCCGTAACCGCGGTAAGCACCCGCCGACATGTGGTTGGTGTAGACCACATCATAGGTAAAGCGGAATGCTTCTGCCTTGGCATAGAGCGGGATGGATTTGTGGCCGGACAGGCCCACCGTGGTGGGGCCGTGCTCGCCGTAAGCGCCCGTATTGGAGAGCGTATGCATATCAATGCCTTTGACGATGCCCTCTTTGGTAGCACCCAGCCGGAGATGGATCTCCATCTCATGGCGGGGCGAAGAAGCGATCTGGCTTTCTACCCGGCTGAAAATGATCTTGGAGGGTTTCTTGGTCTTCCAGGTCACAAAAGCCGGGTAAACCTCGCAGACGTTGGTCTGCTTGGCCCCAAAACCGCCGCCGACGCGGGGTTTGATGACCCGGATCATGGATTTGGGAATATGCAGGGCATTGGCCACATTGCGGCGGGTATGGAAGACGATCTGCGTCGAGCTGAGAATGTTCAGACGTCCATACAAATCAATGGAGCAATACGTGCGGAATGTTTCCATCATGCCTGCTGGCAGGCCTTGGTATGGTAGGTGTGTTCAATGACGATATCGCTGTTTGCCAGTACCGCTTCAATGTCCCCATCGCCCTCTTCCCCATGGGCGCAGAGGTTTCGCTTATTGTCAGCTCCCACCGGGCAGAGGGCCTCCCAGTTTTCCTCCGGATGGACCAGAACGGGGTTATCTTTGGCCGTGTGGTAATCCAAAACAGCGTCCAGCACCTCGTACTCCACTTTGATGAGTCGGAGGGCCTTGTCCACGCATTTTTCGTCTTTGCCGGCCACAATGGCAACTACATCGCCCACAAAACGGACATGGCGGTCGATGAGCAGGCGGTCACGGGGACTGGCCTCCGGGAACGTCTGGCCTGCCTGGGTATACCGGGGAGCATCCTGCGGGACGTCTTCCCAGGTAAAAATCGCCTCAATGCCCGGCACCTTTTTGGCCACCGCCGTATTGATGGTCTTGACAATCGCGTTGGCGTGGGGCGAGCGGAGCAGCTTGACGATGAGGCAGTTGGCCGGAACGAGATCATCCATGTAACTGGCTGGCCCGTTACCAGCTGCATGGCATCTTTTTTGCGGTATGCTTTGCTGACGGTTTTCATTCGGCGGCCTCCTGTTTCTGTTTTTTCCAGGCAAGGAAATTCAAAATACCCCGCAGCTGGCCCTCATAGCCCGAGCAGCGGCAGAGGTTGCCGGAAAGATATTCTTTGATTTCCTCTTCCGTGGGGTATTCTTTTTCCCGGAAAAGGGCGAGGGCGTTCATGATAAAGCCCGGGTTGCAGAAGCCGCACTGCTCTGCGCCCTGGTCCGCAATGAATGCACCAAACTCCGCGGCTTCTTCCTGCAGGCCCTCCAGTGTCGTGACCCGTTTGCCATCGGCACGGGCAGCCAGAACGGAGCAGGAAAGGACGGGCTTGTCCTCCAGGAACACCGTGCACAAACCGCAGTTGGAGGTCTCACAGCCGCGCTTGACACTGGCACAGCCCTGGCTGCGCACAAGATCCAGCAGCAGGGTGTCCGCGGCCACATCGACCGACACCTTGGTGCCGTTTAAGATAAGATTGATCTGCATAATAGGGTCGTCTCCTCTCTCAGCCCAGCTGCTTGACGGCGCGCTTGACCAGCACACCTGCCAGATGGTTGCGGTATTCCGCACTGCCGCGCATGTTGCTCTCGGTCTTGATCCTGCTCCGGATGGAGGCAGCAAACCGGGCGCTCGTGAGCTCCGGCGTCTCCCCTGCATCGGCCGGCAGGGTATAGAGCACGGCCTTGCCCGGGCGGGCCCCGATGGCAAAGCGATACTCCCCGGCGGCGTTTTTTGCGGCCGCGCAGGTCAGCACCGGAATATCTGTCTGACTATTGCGCACCGATTGGTAGCAGAATTTTGCGTCTTCTTTTGGCACAATGACCCGCACCAGAATATCCCGGTCATAGGGGCGCTGGGCATACTCCGCCAGCGGGACGATGCCGCCTTTATACAGTTCCACCGAAGCATTCAGCGCCAGGAACATGGTAAGAACATCGGAAAAGCCAAAGCGGCTGTAAATGCTGCCGCCCACCGTGGCGAGGTTGCGCAGCTGCACGCCCACGATGTGCCGCACCGATTCCCGCACGGCACCGTCCGTATAGGCAGCGAGGCCGGGGTGCAGCTCCAGCTGGCGCAGCGTGACCATGGCACCAATGGAGAAGCCTCGTCCGTCTCCTCAATGGTGTCCAGCCCCAAGCCGGACAGATCAATGGCAGTACCAACGTTGATATTCTCCATCTTGAGCCAGATCATTCCACCCAGAACACGGTTGGTTTTTTTCTGGTTGAGCTGCCATGCTTCTTCCAGGCTCTCGGCTTTTTTATATTCCCGAATCGTCATCATACGCAGTTCCTCTCTTTTTTCGGTGATTACTTTTATTTTAACACAATTTATTTTATAATGCTATTGATAAGACAGCAATTTTGCCGCGATTGTAAGGGAGACTTTTTATGGCAGAAAACAAGACCTTGCCCGTCGGGTGTGTCATCATGGCGTCGGGGCTTTCCACCCGCTTTGGCTCCAACAAACTGCTGACACCCTTTGGCTCCGGCAGAGAGCCCATGCTCCGCCGCGCTTTTGCCGCTACGGACACGCCGCTTCTGGCTTCACGGGTAGTAGTGGCCCGCTCCCCGGAGGTAGAAACGCTCTGCAGAGAAGTCAGCGTTCCCTGCCTGCTCCACGCTCTGCCAGGCCGGAACGACACTGTGCGGCTGGGACTGGAAGCGTTGCTGGCAGAGCGGCCTGACCTTGCGGGCTGCATGTTCCTGCCCGGAGATCAGCCTCTGCTGCGGCGGGAGAGCGTAGAATCATTGCTCCGCGCCTTTGCAGAGCACCTCCGGACACAAAAAGAAACAGAACGGATGATCTTCCGGCTGGCATATCGGGCCAAAGATGACCCGACACCCCTGGTCGGAAGTCCCGTTCTGTTTGACAGCGGGTATTTCCCCGCCCTGCGCACCCTGCCCGAGGGCAAGGGCGGCAGTTTTCTGCTCCGGCAGTATCCGGAACAGGTACATTGTTTTTATACCGCTCACCACGAAGAGCTGTGGGATGCCGACACCCCGGAAGCCCTGCAGAAGCTGGAAGCGATGCTGTAATTATTCCGCTTTGTCGTCTTTCGGCAGCAGCAGGTTGAGCACGATGGCCACAAAGGCTGCCGGGACGATGCCGGACTCACCGCAGATGAGCTGGATGGCCTGCGGGGTGTGTGCCAGAATGCTGGAGTTTGCACCCATGCCATAACCGACGCCCAGAGCCACGGAAACGATGGTCAGGGTGCGCGGGGTCATCTTCTCTTTGGTGACGAGCTGGATACCAGACACCACGATGGAAGAGAACATCATGACAGCCGCGCCGCCCAGAACAGCCTGAGGCATAATGGAGACCAGTGCGCCCAGCTTGGGGATGAGGCCGCAGAGGATCAGGAAGACTGCACCGGTAGCCAGTGCACCACGGTTGACCACCTTGGTCATGGCCACCAGACCGACGTTCTGGCTGAACGAGGTGTTGGGCAGCACGCCAAAGCAGGCGGCAAAGGTGGAGCCCAGGCCGTCGCAGATGATACCGCCGGACAGCTCTTTATCGCTGGGCTCGCGGTTCATACCGCCCTCCATCACACCGGAGATATCGCCCACCGTCTCCACAGCGGTGACGATGAACATGACCATCACGGGCAGGATGGCGCGCAGATCAAACACGATCTTAACGGGCACCAGCTTGGGAATGGCAAACCAGCTGGCCTGTGCTACTTTGTCCCAGTTGAGGACCCAGGCCTTGGTGAACTCCACGCCGTCAGCGGTGACACCAGTGGTGGGCAGCACAAAGCCCATCATGATGGCAGCAACATAACCCACGATGATGCCGATGAGGATGGAAGAAGAGCTCAGAAAGCCTGTGGTCCAGTGCTTGAGGAACAGGATGACCACCAGCACGAAAATTGCCAGCAGCAGGTTTTCCATAGAGCCAAAGTCCTTTGCACCGTTGCCGCCGCCGAACGAGTTGATGCCGACGGAGATCAGCGACAGGCCGATGGACAGCACGACCGTGCCGGTAACGACCGCGGGAAACAGCTTGCGCAGAGGCTTGAGGAAGACGCCGAGGACGCTCTCAAAGATGCCGCCCAGAATGGACGCGCCCATAATGGCACCATAGGCCGTGACGCCGCCGCCCATGGTAGCCGCCACACTGTTGAACACGCCCAGGAAGCCTGAGCTGGTGCCCATAATGATGGGCACTTTGCCGCCGACGGGGCCCACTGCATACAGCTGGACCAACGTGACGATGCCGGCCACAAACATGGCGTTCTGCAGCAGGCTGACCTGCAGGTCGGCAAACTCGCCGCCTGCCAGGCCGCAGGCGCTGGTGATGATCAGCAGCGGGGTCAGGTTGCCCACAAACATGGCAAACACATGCTGCAGACCCAGCGGGATGGCGTGCTTGAGGGGCATTTTTGCTTCAAACTGGTAAGCTGCGCTTTCCAGCTCCGTACTTTTTAACATATCCTTGCTCCTTCCCTCTTTTGGGGTTCTCTTTTAACAGACGGTTCAAATTATAACAGCGCCAGCGGCACTTTACCAGAGGGTTCCGCAAGTTTTTGTTCCCGTTTCTTTCATAAGTCATACTTAAATCGGGCTTTGTGCAGTTTTTACAGACAAGACTCGGGTTGTTTGGCAAATATTACCCGCCGGGTACCAGCAGTCTGCGAGGCGCTGCAAGGGTCTCTGTGCCCTCGGGCAGGTCATTGGCAGCCAGCATCTGCCTGGGGAGACGGAGAATCTCCGGGCGATCTCAAACAGCTGCTCCCCTGCCTGTGCATAATAGACCCGCAGCGAGATCTCCGGGTCGGCTGGAGTCAGCGGTTCTCCCAGTGCAATGCTCTCCACGCAGGCTGTTGTGCAGCGCTCCAGGATCGTCCCCTCCACCCGGGCCGTCACCGTTACTTCCAGTGCACCGCCCTGTGCCGTGCATTGCAGATCTTCCACACTCAGCCAGCACTCCGGGTAGAGATCCGCTGTTTCCGGCAGCGTGGTATCCAGCGCAAGATCCATTTCCAACGTTTTTTCATAGCTTTCCAGCTCGGCCAGCGTATTTTCCGCAAAGGCCGTGACGGTTACCCGGGCCGTCAGGTTCCAGCGGCCATTCTGGAATGCCAGCTGAGCCGGGCCAAAAGAGGCAAAACAGGCCAGCACTCTTGCCCCGGCATCCGGCAGTGCACCGGAGCCTTTGAGGGGAGCAGATGCACTCAGCGGGCAGACGATCCGCTCGGATAAGATGTTCTGCATGGTCTGTGTCGTCTCAAATTTCGTTGAGAACGCGTCGGTCACGCACTGGAGCTGGTAAGGCCGCCAACCCCGCAGCCGGAGCATGGCGGTCACGGTCAGTGTGCCGGGGCCGGAAGTGTCCCCCTCGCCCTGTGCCAGTGTGAACCCGGTGGGCTCCACCACACACAGGCAGCGGCAGTCCTCACTCAGTCCCTCCGCGTCCAGCACCTGGTTGAACGGCAGTGTGATGCTGGTGCTCCGCAGGCTCGTCTCTCCCTCGGCACGCCAGGCACACTGTCCTTTGATTTCTCCCTTGGCAACAGCCTTTCCCCGCAAGACTTTCAGCTCCCGGACCTCTGCCGTGCCGGTGATGTCCAGAACTGCCGCCGGGGCTGTTTCCAGTGCAAGCTCCCCCTCCACGGTGATCAGCTTTTCCAGCGCAGCGGCACGCCGCACGCCCGTAATGGTGGTAAACTTCTGCTCAATGCCCCCCTCCGAGAGTGCAGTGATGAGCTCTGTTTTGTTCTGCGCATGAACCGATACCACCAGCCCGAACGCGCCCCGTGCCTCGATACGGTGGGGGTTGACCACCCGGCAATTGACATATTCCGTCTGTCCCTCCACCTGTGCCGCCCACGCCGTAAATGGGAATTCCGGCAGCTCCAGCGTTTTGGTAAAGGGCAGCTTCTGCTCGGTCTGGCAGAGGCCCGCGCCGTCCTCGCCTGATAATAGACCGTACAGCGCAGGTAGCCGTCCAGCGTCAGCCGCCCGGGCTGCAGCTGTTTTTGCAGCACCACCGGCCGCACAAAACACTTGACCAGTTTAAAGACCGGGGGCAGGTAATCGGAAATCAAAATCTCTGTTTCCAACGGGAGCTCCGCCTTGAGGGTGCAGCTGGCACCTGCAGCGGGCAAAGCATCCCGGAAAATCTTCAGTTCCATGCAACGCGCTCCTTTCCTGTCCGCTTGGCACATTTTATGCTCTGTAATGAAACGGTATGCGCAAAAAATCTGCCGGACAGCACACAGCCATCCGGCAGATTTTTGTTACAGGTTCTCTTTGGGGCTCTTTTTGATGCCGAACAACCGGCACAGCAGCCCCCGGAGAAGTTTCGGGCTTTTTACCACAACCACCTGCATGGATGCACCCCGCCTTTCACTGGTTTTGCCCCAGTATAAGCGGTTTGCGCACAAAATGTGCAGGCGCTTCAGCAAACAGGACCGTCTGCCAGCGTTTCAACGACCACCAGTGCTCCGGTGCGGGTGCTGACGGTGATGCAGTCAGAGCCCTCAGCATATTCATTGCTGACGCCCAGCGGATAGGTTGCTGTCAAGATCGCATCCGTCAGTTCATAGAACGAACCGTTCTCGCACACACCCTCGGCCTTTCCCTCCAACGGGAAGACAGAAAAGAAGAAATAATCTTCCTTGGGGTAGCTGCGGGTCTCACCGGGGAGTACATAGCTGACGCGGCTGCGCTCATCCTGAATGGTGACCCGCACGCCGCGCTGCTCCAGCCCAAGGCCGGTGCAAAGGTTTGCCAGTGTATGCTCCAGCCGCTTGCCACCCAGAGCACCCAGCAGCAACACCTCCGTAAAGCCTTTTTGAGAGACCAGCTTGGCGGCATACTCGGTATCGGTATCATCCTTGACATGGGGCAGAACAACAATGTCGTCATCCTGCTGCTCCGGGCAGGGAGCCGTATCAAAATCGCCCACTATGATATTGGGCTTGCAGCCCAGCGGAATGCAATTGCGGTAGCCTGCGTCACAGGCGATGATGAAATCATCCGGGCGCAGCAGCTTTGCCAGTTCCGGCGAAACCGGGCAGGCGGAAAGGATCACACAACGGGACATAAAACTGATTCTTCTTTCTTCCTCGATTCTTGGCTCCCCTGTTAGGGGAGCTCCCGGACGCGCCCCCCGTAGGGGGACGGAACGGGTGAGAGGTTTTTAAACTTTGGGCCGCTGCCAGTCTTTGACGTCTTTTACTTCGTCGTACATGGCGCAATAGCTGTCGTACCGGGTCTGGGAGAGTTTCCCCTCGGCCAATGCGGCACGGACGGCGCAGCCTTTTTCTGCACGGTGGGAACAGCCGGTAAACTGGCACTCTCCCAGGTAAGGCCCAAACTCCGGGAACGCGTGTTCCAGATTCTCTTTCGGGATAAACCCGGCACGGTTGGCTTCCAGGCTGGCAAAGCCGGGCGTATCGGCAATGCGCCCGCCAAACGCCTCAAAAATGGTCACTTCCCGGGTGGTGTGGCGGCCACGGCCCAGCTTCTGGCTGATGGCACCCGTTTCCCGCTCCACGTCTGGCAGCAACGCATTGAGCAGCGTGGATTTGCCCACGCCGGAGTTTCCGCAGAACGCGCACAGACGGCCTGTGATCCACTGCTTGACCTCGTCCAGCCCGGCTCCGGTCTCATAATCGATCCGGATGAAAGGCAGGGTGGATTTTTCATAAGCCGAGCGCAGGAACTCGGCTTCGGCCAAGTCGCCTTTGGTACAGACGATGACGGGCTGAACACCTTTATCCACTGCAATGGCCGAGAGTTTATCCAGTACCAGTGTGCTGGGGGTAGGCTGTGTGGTGCTGGCCACCAGGAACAGCACATCCAGGTTTGCCACCGGCGGACGGACAAAGACGTTTTTGCGGGGCGCGATCTGTGCAATGACGGCTGCGCCGTTCTCGGTTTCCAGCGTCACTTCATCGCCTGCCACCGGGGTGATTTTCTGTTTGCGGAAAATGCCGCGGGGCTTGCACTCCACGATTCCCTCCGCTGTTTTGACGTAATAGAACCCGCCGATGCCTTTCATGATATAATCGTTCATCCGCGGCCTCCCTTACGACAGCCAGGACTGCCACCAGTCCCCCAGAGTGGCACCGCCAGAGGACGATGCACTCTCGCCGCCCTCCGTGCTGCTGGAAGAAGAATCGCTGCTGCCCCACAGGCCGCCCCACCAGCTGCCATCACTGCCGCCATCCGAGCTGCTGGGGGCTTCCGGTTCCGGTGCGGGCTCCGGGCCTGCACTGACGACCACACTGACACGGCTGTTCAGCTTGATGGATGCCCCTGCGCCGGGGTTCTGGCTGATGATGGTGCCCACGGGCTGGTCACTGTACTCCTCCGACTGACTGCCGAGGCCCAGTTTGTTCTGCACCAGCAGGGTGCGGGCATCGTCCACACTCATGCCCACCAGAGAGGGCACCTTGGTGGTGGTGCTCACCTGCGGGCGGCTGACATAGACGACCACCGTAGTCCCGGCGGCCACCTGACTGCCGGCGGCCGGGTCGGTGCGGATGATGGAGCCTGCGGCCACCGATTCATCCACCGCCTGGGTGACCAGAACGGACACGCCCAGATCTTTGAGCTGCTGTTCGCCATCGGCCTGCAGGTAGTTGGTCAGGTCCGGCACCGTGACATACTGGATGCCCAGGCTGACGGTCAGTGTCACGCTCTGGCCCTCGCGGACGGTACGGCCCGCCACGGGAGACTGCTTGTAAACATAGCCTGCGGCGTAGTCGTTGGAATACTCCTGCTCCCAGTTGACGGTGATCTGGCCGGAGGCCACCTGTTGAGAAGCGTTGACTTCATCCTGCGTCATGCCGCTGTAATCGCCCAGGACAACATCGGCTTTCTGGTTCATCAGATTGCTGGAATCGTTGAGGATGCTCCAGCACAAAGCGGCACAGGCCAGCGCAAAGGCCACCGTGATGCCAAACAGCACCGGGAGAAAGGCCGAGCTCCGCTTCTTGCCTTTTTTGCGGGTATTTTTGGCACTGCCGCGGACAGTGCCTGCCTCACGTTTTTGACTCATAGAGGGTGTCACCACCTTTTCAGGAACTTCTTCCGGGAGATAAGTGTAGTTGAAGACGATGGCCGGGTTCTCCACATAGGCATTGAGCGCTTCCAGCATCTCTGCCGCGCTGCTGTAGCGGTTGGCTGGCAGCTTTGCCATGGCACGTTCCGTGATCTCCACAAGACCATGCGGCACAGTGGGAGCCAGCTCCTGCAGGGAGCGGGGCTCGTCGGTGATCTGCTTCATGGCCACGGCCACTACATCGTCGGCGTCAAAGGGCAGCTTGCCCGAGAGCATCTCGTACATCATGACGCCCACCGAATAAATATCGCTCTTGCGGTCTGTTTCGTCCCCCTTGGCCTGTTCCGGGCTGATATAATGAACACTGCCCATGGCCTTGCCGCCGCCCAGCTGATTTTCGGCCCGGGAGACCCGCGCGATGCCAAAATCCATCATCCGGAGCTGGCCATTGTCCAGCAGCATGATGTTCTGGGGCTTGATGTCCCGGTGCACCACGCCGTTGCGGTGGGCATGGTCAAGAGCCTTTAAGATCTGGGAGATGAAATGCACCGTTTCCCGGCTGGTCAGCTTGCCGCCGCGTTCGTTCAGGTACTCCCGCAGCGTCATACCGTCCACATACTCCATCACGATATATTGCAGCGTTTCGCTGACCGAGACATCATACACCTTGACGATGTTGGGATGGTTGAGCAGCGAAATGGCTTTGGATTCATTTTTAAAGCGGCGGACAAGGTCCGGGTCGTGCATCAGCTCCTGGCGCAGGACCTTGACGGCCACCACCGTTCCCACCGGGACAGGGCCGTTTTCCCCCACCACGACTGCCTTATAAACATTTGCCATACCGCCCGTGCCAATGAGCTCCCGGACTGCATACAGGCCGTCCAGCGTCCGGCCAATGAGATTATCCATGGCGTACCTCCAGCGGCTCTACGCCCAGCAGCAGGGCGGTGATATTATCCGGCCCGCCGTTTTCATCGGCGGTGTCCACCAGGCGGTCCGGCAGGTCGTAGAACGAGCCCTTGCCCAGCAGCTGCTCGATGTCTTCCCGCGGGACGGCGTTGGTCAGGCCGTCCGAGCAGAGCAGCAGCAGATCCCCGGGCTGCACCTTGACGATGGTGCACTCCGGCTCCAGCCGGTAATCCACGCCAAGAGCCTTGGTAATGATGTTTTTCTGGGGATGGTGCTCGGCCTCTTCCACCGTGATGGTGCCGCAGTCCACCAGCTCCTGCACATAGGAGTGATCGTGGGTGAGCTGAGTGAGCTTGCCATCCCGGTAGAGATAGGCGCGGGAATCCCCCGCATGGCACAGGAATGCCTGCCCGGCCCGCACCAGCGCGCAGACCGCGGTGGTGCCCATGCCGGCAAAGGCTTCCTCGTGCATAGCTTTCTGGAAAATGAAACGGTTGGCACTGATGAGGGCACGCTTTAAAAACGCTTCCTCCTCGCCGGGCATACACTGGGCATACTGCTCCTGGAAGCAGCGCTCAATGACGTTGCATGCGCTTTGCGAAGCTTCGCGTCCGCCCCGTGCACCGCCCATACCGTCGCACACAAGCACCCAAGCCGCATCGCCGGGGAGCTCCCCGGCACGGTAATCGTCCTGGTTTTCCTGGCGGACGCGGCCAACGTCCGTTTTTCCTGCTAGTTTCATAGGTTTCTCCTTATGCTTTCCCATTCATCTCGTCACGGCGGAGCTGCCCGCAGGCAGCGCTGATCTCACTGCCCAAACGGCGGCGGACCGTGGCGTTGACGCCCAGACTTTCCAGCTTCTGCTGGAAACGGCGGACGTTTGCGGCATCGGTGGCGGAGTAGGGGCTGCCGTCCACCGGATTGATGGGGATGAGGTTGACATGGGCTCCCATGCCCCGGATGAGGTTTGCCAGCTGTTTTGCGCAGGCATCGGAATCATTGACGCCCCGCACCATGGAATACTCAAAGCTGACGCGGCGGCCCGTGGTATCCTGATAGCGGCGGACGGCCTGCATCAGCTGCTCCACCGGGTAGGCGTCGTTGACGGGCATCATCCCGCTGCGGATCTCATTGTTGGGTGCGTGCAATGAGACGGAAAGGGTCAGCTGCAGCTTTTTCTCCGCCAGCTGGTCGATCTTGGGCACCAGACCGCAGGTGGAAAGGCTGATATTCCGCATCCCGATATTGACGCCCTCCGGCGAGGTGATGTTCTCGAGGAAGCGCATCACCTCGTCAAAATTATCCAGCGGCTCGCCAATGCCCATGAGGACGATGTGGGAGATGCGCTCCCCGATGTCCTTTTGAGCGGTATAAATTTCAGAGCAGATCTCCCCTGCTTCCAGGTTGCGCACCCGGCCCGCCTGGGTGGAGGCACAGAAGCGGCAGCCCATCCGGCAGCCCACCTGGGTGGAGACACAGACCGTATTGCCATAGTGGTAGCGCATGACGACGGTCTCAATGCAGTTGCCGTCCTCCATCCGCAGCAGATATTTCACGGTGCCATCTTTGGCCTCCTGCCGACGCTCGATCTGCGGGGCCGCGATATAAAACTGCTCTTCCAGCTTGGCCAGCAGGGTCTTGGGCTGATCGGTCATGGCGGAAAACTCCGTGACCAGCTTCTGATGCACCCAGTGGAAGATCTGTTTTGCCCGGAACCCCGGCTGGCCCAGCGCTTTAAGCTCTGCGGCCAGCTCCTCCAGCGTCAGGGAGGATATACAGCGTTTTTGTTCCATTGCGTTCTCCTATTGCTTCCCGGTGCAGCACACCGGGATTTGGTCATTGTTTCTGCATCGCGCAGAGGAAAAAGCCGTCCATCCCGGTGCGGGTAGGTACGGAGAGGGCTCCATGCTCCCCCACCGTCATCCCCTGCGGGAACGGCACCTCCGGCGTGACGACCCGGAACTCCGGATGACGGTTTAAAAATGCCGCCACCTGTTCCTCATTTTCGGCCGGGTCAATGGTACAGGTGGAGTAGACCAGCCGCCCGCCTGCTTTGAGCAGAGAGGCTGCTGTGTCCAGAATGGCCGATTGGGTGGCCAATAATTCATCGTGGCGGGCTTTGGGCAGGCTCTTATAGCGGATATCCGGCTTTTTGGCCAGGATTCCCAGTCCGCTGCAGGGCGCGTCCACCAGGATTCGGTCTGCCTGCGGCAACTTGGGGTTTGGTCTGGAGGCATCATTGCAAAGCGTCTCGACGCAGGCGGTAAATCCCATCCGTTCTACGGCCTTGGCAATGAGCTGGACGCGGTTTTCGGTCACGTCGCAACTGATGAGCCGCCCGGTGCCCTGCATTTCCTCAGCCAGCAGCAGCGTTTTGCCGCCGGGGGCTGCACAGAGGTCCAGCACGGTATCGCCCGGCTTTGCCTCCACACAGAGGGCCGCCAGCTGGCTGGCCTGTCCCTCCACATGGTAGTATCCCTGCCGGAAGAGCTCCTGCTCCGCCGGGCTGCCCTCAAAACGGGCCAGCACACTGCCCGGGACGATCCCCGGTTCCGCGCTCTTGGCACCATTTTGCAGCAGCAGCTCACACAGCTGTGCCGCGCTGACCTTGAGCGGGTTTGCCCGCAGGCTGGTCATACCGCCGTCTGCCGTATGGGTCAGGATGCCAAGTGCCTCCTCCGGGTAATGGCGGTGCAGAAACTCCGCGACCTCCCGGCTGGCGGAGCGAGAACCATGAGCTTTTCGATTTCATCCTTGAAAACGGCTTTGTCCAGGTCATAGACACAGGCCTTGCGCAGGACCGCATTGACCAGGCCCGACGCACTGGATTTTTTGAAACTCCGGGTCAGCTTGACGGCCTCATTGACAGCCGCCGAGACAGGCACCTGCATATAACGTGCCTGCGCCACTGCTGCCCGCAAGATCTCCCGCACCGGGGCGTCCAATTTGGCAAGGCCTTTGGGCAGAAACTGCTCCAAAATAGAATCGATCGTTCCGCGATGCTCCAGCACCGTGTAAAAAATGGCGCTGGCAAAGGCTTTATCGCGGCCATCCAGCTCCCGACGCCGGAGCTCAGCATCCAGAATCAGGTTGGAAAAGCCATCCTGCTCCTGCCGGACCAGAGCCGCCACCGCCGCCGCGCGGGGATTGGCCGCCATCAGAGGCTGTCCCCCGTTTTCAGGCGGAGGCCCGCTGCAAACGAGGTGCCGTCCATGGGCTTTTTGCCCTCCGGCACCACATGCAGCAGCTGGACAGCACCCTCGCCGCAGGCAACCGTCAGAGGCTTGGTGGCCAGCACCGTGCCGGGCGCTTCTCCATTGGAGGGGGCCACACGGCACTCCATGACTTTGACTTTCTTCCCGCCTGCCGTCATAAACCAGGCACCGGGCCAGGGGTTCATGCCCCGCACCCAGTTGTGGATGTGTGCGGCAGACTCCGACAGTTTGAACTCGGCCATGGCCTTGTCCAGCATGGGGGCCAGGGTGGCGTTTTCGTGGTCTTGCTTCTGGGGCTTGAGCGTTCCTGCCGCAATGGCCGGGATGGTCTCACAGAGGACGCGGGCCCCCACAGCCGTCACACGGTCAAACAGCTCGCCGCTGGTCTCCTCGGGGTCAACGGGCATCTTCTCACAGACCAGCACATCGCCGGTGTCGAGGCCCTCATCCATCTGCATAATGGAGACACCCGTCTCTGTATCCCCATTGAGGACTGCCCACTGCACCGGGGCGCTGCCACGGTACTTGGGCAGCAGGGAGACATGCAGGTTGACGCAGCCGTATTTCGGGATGTTCAGCACGCTGGCGGGCAGGATGCAGCCATAGGCCACCACCACGATGAGCTCCGGGGCCAGCGCCTGAATGTTGGCGTCCTCGCCTCCGTCCCGCAAGGTGCGGGGCTGGAAGACGGGCGTGCCATGCTCCAGAGCAACCTCTTTGACCGGAGGAGCCGTGAGCACCTGCTTGCGACCCACCGGCTTATCCCGGCGGGTGTAGACGGCGCAGATATCATGCCCTGCAGCGTACAGAGCCTTGAGGCACTCGGCAGCAATGTCCGGCGTACCCATGAACAGAATGCGCATCAGTTGTTTCCTTTCGCTTTGCGGGCTGCAGCGCGGCCCTCTTCCGTATCCTCATAGAAATACTCGCTGGACTGCATGATGGTGATGCCGTCCAGGTGGTCGTTCTCATGCTGGATGCAGCGGGCCAGCAGGCCCTCGGCCTCCAGCTCAAACCAGTTACCGTTGCGGTCCTGTGCACGGACTTTGACAGCCGCCGGGCGGGTCACTGCACCGTTATGGCCAGGGAACGAGAGGCATCCCTCGTAGGCAGTCTCTTCATCCTCGGAAACAGCCAGGATCTCGGGGTTGACGAAATCAATGAACTTGTACTCGTAATCCTCGGGGATCTCGTCCGGAGCATCGGTGGTGTCCCACACCACGAACAGACGGCGGAGCATGCCAACCTGAGGGCCGGCCAGGCCCACGCCATCAGCCGCGATCATCGTCTCGCGCATATCGTCCAGCAGGGTAGCCAGACGGTCATCAAAATTGGTCACAGGGCGGCAGACCTTGTTCAGGATGGGGTCGCCCTCTTTTACAATGTTACGGATCGCCATAAATCGAAACCTCCAAAAGTTTGTATTGTGTTATCATCAAATATCGCCATCCGAGTGCAGGTCTACAACGACCGAGGCCTTAGAGGGCAGCTTTTCCTGCTCGTAGAGGCCCAGCGTTTCCCGGACAAGATCCCGGAAACGGCGGTCATTGCGGCACTTGATGGTGAGCTTATAGCGGTAGGTGTCGTTGATTTTTTCAATGTTGCCGGGGGTCGGGCCCAGCACCCGCAGAGGCAGGTCCGGCTGTCTGGCCGCCTGTTGGCCCAGCAGAGCGGAAAAACGGGCTGCTGCCCGGGCCACCTCGATCTCTTTGCCACCCGCAAAGCCGATGACGCAGAGCCCGCAGAACGGCGGGTAAAGGCCCAGCCTGCGGTATGCAATCTCCTGCTCGAAGAAAGCATCGTAATCCTGCGCGGCGGCGAGGTTCAGAACCGGGTTATCCGGGTCGGTGGTCTGGATGATGGCAAAACCGGGGTCTTTGGCCCTGCCGCTCCGGCCCACCACCTGAGTGATGAGGCTGAAGACCGTTTCATAGGCCCGGAAGCCCTGTGCAAACAGGAGCGAGTCAATGCCGAGGACACCTACAAGGGTCACGTCCTCAAAATCCAGCCCTTTGGCCACCATCTGGGTGCCCACCATGATGTCATACTCATGATCGGCAAACCGGGCCAACAGCTTCTCGTGGGCGTCTTTTGCGGCGGTGGAGTCCTGATCCATCCGCAGGATGCGGGCTTCCGGGAAGAGCTTTGCAAGCTCTTCCTCTGCTTTCTGTGTGCCAAAGCCCCGGTATTGCAGCTTGCCGCCGCAGGCGGGACAGTTTTTGGGGGGTGGGTCCATCTGGCTGCCACAGTAGTGGCAGAGCAGTTTGTGGCTGGCCTTGTGGTAGACCATGGGGACACTGCATTTGGGGCACTTGAGCACCTCGCGGCAGTCCTCGCACTGAGCCACCGTCTGGTAACCCCGGCGGTTGAGGAGAAGGATGGTCTGCTTGTGGGCTTCAAGGTTGCGGCGGATGGCGTCTTCCAGCGCAAGGCTGATCTCCCGCGGTTGCCGGAAGCCAGCTCCGCCCGCATATCCACGATCTGGACACTGGGCAGCGGGTTGCCTCCATAGCGTTTGGTCAGCCTGACCAGCTGGGTGCGGCCTTTCTGGGCCGCAAAGTAGCTTTCGGTGCTGGGGGTGGCACTGGCCAGCAGGAGCAGTGCACCGTTTTCCGCCGCGCGCTGGCGGGCCACCTCATGGGCGGAGTACCGGGGTGCGGACTCAGAGCGGTAGGTATGCTCCTGCTCCTCGTCAATGATGACAAGGCCGATGTTTTCCAGCGGCGAAAAAATCGCGCTGCGGGTGCCTACCACGATATCCGCCCCGCCATCCTGGATCATCTGCCACTGGAGCAGCCGTTCGGTGTGGTTGAGGGCGGAGTGCTGCACGGCCACCCGGCGGCCAAACTGGCTCTTGAGCCGCAGGATCATCTGAGGTGTCAGGCTGATCTCCGGCACCAGCACCAGCGCCTTGCGGCCCAGCTGTAAGCACCGCTCAATGAGCTTTAAAAAGACCAGCGTTTTTCCGCTGCCTGTGACACCGTAAAGCAGCGCCGAGTGCGGGGCGGTATCTTCCAGGTGAGGCAGCAGGGCACCATAGGCAGCCTGCTGCTCCTCCGTCAGAACGATCGGCTCATTTTTAAGTGGGATGCTGGCGTAAAGGTCGATGGAACGGTTGACCCTCGTACAGGCCAGCACGCCTTTGGTGCAGAGATTGTCCAGCACCGCCCGGCTGATGCCTTTTTCTTCCAGTTCTCCCTGCGTGCGGGGGCCTCCACTGAGCAGCGCCACTGCCGCCAGCTGTTTGGCGGTCGGTTTCGGCTTTGCGGGCAGCTCCCCGGCCAGCTGGTAAGAATTCTCCGTGTGGCGGGTGAGCTGTTTTTGCAGTACCGGCGTCACACCATCGGCAGCCACGGCGGGCTTGTACTGTGCCCCATACGGGATGACCGCCTTGACGGCCTCGTAATAGGTGCAGAACGTCCGTTCTTTTAAAAAGTAGACCAGCTTGAGCAGCTCCGGCGTCAGGCAAGCCGAGGCCGGGGCGACGTCAAACAGGTACTTGAGCTTGGAGCTTTCCGGCTCGGCGTCGCAGGCCAGCACCACCCCCATCCGGGCACGGCTCCCCCGCCCAAATGGCACCAGCACCATGCTGCCCAGGCGGACAGCGTCCTGCTGGTCCGGCATGACGGCGTAGGTATAGAGTTTGTCGAAATGAAAGGTTGCATTGCTGACGGCAACGCCCACCGTTTTTGGCATTCGCGCGGCTCCTTTATGCGTTCAGTCCTGCACGCTGGCAGATGACCTGGTACAGCTCTTCGGCACAGGGGCCGATCTCGTTGTTGACCAGCTTGACGGCAAAGTGGTCCTGCTGGGCCAGTTCCTGCTTGGCCGTGGCAAGACGCTCCCGGATGCTTTCTTCCGTCTCGGTACCACGGCCCCGCAGACGGCGCTCCAGCTCCTCCTCCGAGGGAGGCAGCAGGAAGACCGTGGTTGCACCGGGATACATCCGGCGGATATTGGCCGCGCCGTGCACGTCGATGACCAGCACCACCAGCTTGCCTGCGTTGAGGCGCTTGTTGACCTCTTCTTTCAGGGTACCATAGTAGTTGCCGTTATAGAAGTTGTGCTCCACCACTTCATCGTCCTCAATGAGCTTCTGGAACTGCTCCCGGGTGCGGTAGTAGTAATCCACACCCTCCTGCTCCCCGGGGCGGGGCGAACGGGTGGTGGCGGAGACCGTCTTTTCGATTTCAGGGTGGGCCTCACGCAGGGCTTTGACAACGCTGTCCTTGCCCGTACCGGCTGCACCCGAGACTACAAACAGATATTTTTCATTTTCCATGATTTTACTGCTCCTCTTCTATCACTTTGCCCTCCGGCTGCCCGGCGGCACGGCTGGCCACCGTTTCCGGCTGCAAGGCCGAAAGGACGACATGGTCGGAATCCATGATGAGCACCGCGCGGGTGCTCCGGCCATAGGATGCGTCGATCAGCATTCCACGCTCCCGCGCCTCTTTGACCAGACGCTTGACCGGGGCGGAATCCGGGCTGACAACGGCCACGACCCGCCCGGCACTGACAAGGTTGCCAAAGCCGATGTTGATGAGCTTCATCCTGTTCCCTCTTTTCTTGGAGGATCACTCCAGATTCTGGATCTGCTCGCGGATCTTCTCGATCTCCGCTTTCATATCCACCACAATGCGGGTGATGTCCAGATCCTGGCACTTGGAGCCAATGGTGTTCGTCTCACGGTTGAGCTCCTGCGTCAGGAAGTCCAGCTTGCGGCCAACCGGCTCGTTCTGCTCCAGAATGGAGCGGTACTGGGCAATGTGGCTACGCAGGCGGACGGTCTCTTCATCCACCGCGGTCTTATCGCCAAAGATGGCGGCCTCGGTCAGGACACGGGCATCGTCAATGTTGCGGTCTTCCAGAATGACCTTGAGCTTTTCATACAGACGGTTGGTATAAGCCTCCACCCGGCCTGCGCTCAGGGTCTCCACTTTGCCGACGCACTCCTCCAGGAAGTTGAGGCGGTTTTCCACGTCCGCTTTCATCTTGGCGCCCTCGGCGGCACGCATCTCCACAAAGCGGTCCAGTGCCTGAGCTGTCACGGCGGAAACATCCTCCCACAACTGTTCTTCGTCCACATCAGCGTGGCGGGTCGCCAGCACATCCGGGAACCGGGTCAGCAGGCTGGTGGTGGTGTCGTTCTTGATGCAGAGCTCCTCGGACAGGGTGCGGAGAGCCTGCTGGTAGCTGCGGGCCAGCTCCATGTTGACTGTGACCACAGTATCAGAAGCTTCCACATTCTGGACCGTCAGGCTCAGCTCCAGCTTGCCGCGGGTGACACGCTCGTTGAGCTGCTTTTTCAGGCGGCTGTCCAGATAGCTGCAGGTGCGCGGCATCCGGGAAGAATACTCAAAATACCGGGAGTTGACGCTGCGCAGCTCCACCGTGATCTCGCGGCCATTGCGCACAGCAGTTCCCCGGCCAAAACCGGTCATGCTCAAAATCATGCTTTTTTCCTCGTATTCCAAAGGGTTTTCTGCGGACATTCTTCGTATATGTATCCGCTTTGGGGCACACAGACCCATGTTACGATACATATATCATATATTTTACTCTGCTGCCCTTTTTTTTGCAAGCAATAAAAACAAAAAAGGGGCAGCTGCATCAAATGGTGCAGCTGCCCTTTCTGGTATTATGATTTAGACAGGGTGAGACTTGTTTGCAAAATCCGCATGGTCGGCATCGACGCCCTGCAGCTTTGCGTTGCGCTTCTCGAAGAACTTGGGTGCGACCTGCGGGAACATTGCGTAGGTCAGCACGTCCTCTTCCTGAGTAGCCCACTTGGCAGCTTCCGTCTTCAGCTTGTCCATCTCAGGAGCAAGGGTATCTGCAAAGCGGCAGGTGATGGGCTGCTCGTCGCCCAGGATCTTCTTGGTGAACTCGGGCTTGATGGGAGCGGGAGTCTTGCCGTAATCGCCATGGACCAGGCCCTTGAACTCCTTGGTAACCATCTTGTAGCGCTCGCCCAGGATAACGTTGAAGACAGCCTGCGTGCCAACGATCTGGCTGGTGGGGGTGACCAGCGGAGGATAACCGGCATCCTCACGGACACGGGGGATCTCAGCCAGCACATCATCCAGCTTGTCTTCCTTGCCAGCATCTTTCAGCTGCTTGAGCATGTTGGAGAACATGCCGCCCGGCACCTGATACAGCAGGGTGTTTGCATCCACGCCCAGAGACTTGGGGCTGATCTGGCCGTTGGCGATGTACTTCTCGCGCAGCTTTGCAAAGTACGCGCGGACAATATTCAGCTGCTTGAGGTCGAGGCCGGTGTCGTAATCAGTGCCCTGCAGGGCGGCGACCAGACTCTCGGTAGCCATGTGGCTGGTACCGCCGCTCAAGGGGCTCATCGCGGTATCGACGATGTCAGCACCCGCCTCAATGCCCTTGAGCAGGGACATGGAAGCCAGGCCTGCGGTGTAGTGGCTGTGGATGTCCACAGGGATGCTCAGCTCTTTCTTGAGCTCAGAGACCAGGTCATAGCAGGTATAGGGAGTCAGCAGACCAGCCATATCCTTGACGCAGATGGAGTTTGCACCCATGTCCTGGAGGGTCTTGGCGTACTTGACATAATACTCGTTGTTGTGCACGGGGCTCAGGGTGTAGCTGATGCAGCCTGAACATGAGCGCCTTCCTTGTTGGCTGCCTTGATGGCAGTCTGCAGGTTGCGGGGATCGTTCAGCGCGTCGAAAATACGGATGACATCGATGCCGTTGGCAACGGACTTCTGGACGAAGTACTCGACGGCGTCATCTGCATAGGGGCGGTAGCCCAGCATGTTCTGGCCGCGGAACAGCATCTGCAGCTTCTGGTGGGGCAGCTCCTTGCGCAGGATGCGCAGACGCTCCCAGGGGTCCTCATCCAGGAAACGGATGCAGCTATCGAACGTAGCGCCGCCCCAGCACTCCACAGAGAAGTAAGGGATCTTGTCCATCTCGGGCAGGATCGGGCGCATTTCATCCATCGTCATACGGGTAGCCAGCAGAGACTGGTGAGCATCGCGCAGGACGACTTCCGTGATCTTGATCGGCTTTTTGGCCATGGTTGTCACCTCTCTCTTAGTTCATGGAACCAGAGTGTCACCGGAGTTGACGGTGTCGCCCTTGTTGACGTTGACGGAAGCAACCGTGCCGTCCTGAGGAGCAACGATCTCGTTCTCCATCTTCATAGCCTCAAGGATGGCCAGCACGTCGCCAGCCTTGACGGAATCGCCAGCCTTGACCTTGACGTCCAGAATGTTGCCGGGCATGGGAGCTTTAACAGCAACAGCACCGGCAGCACCAGCGGGAGCGGCAGGAGCAGCAGCCGGAGCCTTGGGGGCAACGGGAGCGGCAGGAGCAGCCACAGGAGCGGCAGCAACGGGAGCAGCGCCAGCGGCAGTCTCCTCAACAGAGACGCTGTAAGCAACGCCATTGACGGTAATATTGTAGTACTTCATGGAAGAATCCTCCTGAACAAAATCAGTTCAATCTCGTTTTGATTCGATGTACATTTCTTACAGAGCCATGTTGCCGTGCTTCTTGGGCAGGCGGGCAGCACGCTTGGTGCTCAGCAGCTCAAAGGCAGCCACGACGCTGGCGCGGGCATTGGCAGCCTCGCAGGTCATATCGGCAGCGCCGCAGGCAACGGCATTGGCAGCGCTGCACACCTCAGCGGCATAGGCAGCGGCCTTGGCGTTGGTAGCGGCAATGATGTTATCGGAAGCATCGATCTCGTCCTTATACAGCACAGAGACAGCGGCGTTGGGCTCCAGGGCGCTGACGGTGCAGCCGTTGACCGCGATCTTGAGATCGGCATTGGCCAGAGCAGTGTAGACAGGACCCACAGCCTTGCCAGCCAGCACGCAGACCTTCGCGGTGGTAGCATCGGCATAAGTGGCAGCCAGACGGGCAGCCTCGCGGATGCCGCCAGCGATGTCATCGGTGGTGCTGGGCACGAAGCCGTTGGTGTTGACGATGGTCAGCACGGGGACGCTGAACGCGTCGCACAGGCGGACAAAACGGGAAGCCTTGGCCACGCAGTTGTGGCACAGCTGCTCGCCGGTTGCCACAACGCCCACAGCGTTGCCGCCGATGGTAACAAACGCAGTGTAGACACTCTTGCCGAAGCCCGCGTACATCTCCACAGCGCTGTCCTTATCGATCAAGGCGGCGGCTGCTTTCTCAGGGGCAGCACCCACAGTCAGGGCAGCGGTGGGCTGCTCAAACTCGAAGATGGCCGGGCCGGTCAGGTTGTTGGCAGGCAGCAGGCCCACGATGTGGGCAGCTTTCTCGGCAGCTTCCTCAGCGGTGGGCACCACGATGGCAGCCACACCAGCCTTGGCAGCGGCAGCGGCAGAACCGGCATTGGCGACCTTATCGCCCTTGGCAGCAGCGGTAAAGGGAGCGGTGAAGAACAGCTCTGCATCCTCTGCCATCACGCAGACGTCTGCATTGGCAGCGCTCAGAGCGCTGGTGCCGCCGCACACACCCAGCACAACGGCGACCTGCGGCACAACGCCGGACACCTTTGCGATGGTGGCATTCAGCTTGGCGCTGGCAGTCAGCACATCCAAGCCCTCGGCCAGCTTTGCGCCGACGGAATCATAGAACGTGACCACCGGGCAGCCCGTCTGGGCAGCCAGCTCCAGGACTTTGATGTTCTTCTCTACATCTTTGACGGTGACAGCCTCGCCGTTCTGGAAAACAGCGTAAGCCTGCTGGCCAGCCGCATAGCCGCTGGCAGCGCTCACTGCGCCGTCTGCAAACAGCGCGGTGTACTCCCCGTCATCGAAAAACTTGGCGAGGATTTCTCCTTTGGTACTCTTTGAAGCCATGGTAAGACCTCCTGCTTTTCTGTGTGAACTTTCAAAATTAGCTATATTATACCCTACTTTTCCCAGTTGCACAAGGGTTATTCCATTCCGATTTTTCCGGAAATGTTACATTTTTAGCAAATAGTCAGAAATTTCGGGCATATTGCTACTTGCGCTTTTTTGCCAGCTGCCGGGCCCC
>NZ_QTVP01000032.1:0-24888 GCF_003460645.1 Faecalibacterium sp. OF04-11AC
GCAGCAAGGTGGGCGGAAACCTCAACCAGCTTGCAAGGCACTTCAATTCTGGCGGTGCGGACACCGAGCAGATCCGAGCGAAAATTCTTGACGAACTTGCAGACCTGACTGCATTTCGGCTGCACGCCGAGAAAGTTCTGGGTGAACTGTATGGCAACGCTCAAGCATATCGCCTCTAAAAACTCGGACTATACCGCCATCGAAGCGTACCTCGTTTACCAGCACGATGAGTTTACCGGGAAGCAACTTCTGGATGAACAAGGCAGACCGAAGCTGCGGGAATCCTATCTGCTCGACACCCTTGAGTGCGGCGATTTCTCGTTTGCAACGGCCTGTCTGCTGGCAAACCGCAAGTATGGTAAGAACACCCAGCATGGTGATATTAAGAGCCATCAATATATCATCAGCTTTGACCCCAGAGATGCAGCCGACAACGGCTTGACCATGGAAAAGGCACAGGCACTTGGCCTGAAGTTTTGTTCTGAAAATTTTCCCGGTCATCCTGCCATCGTCTGCACTCACCCGGATGGGCACAACCATTCAGGAAACATCCACGTCCACATCGTGATCGGCAGCATCCGAACACGAGAAGTGGAGCGCAAACCCTATATGCAGAAGCCCCGCGACTGGCGCGAGGGCATGAAGCACTCCAGCACAGCCCAAACCATGCGGCACTTGCGTGTCGAGGTCATGGAGTTGTGCGAAGGTGCTGGACTGTACCAGATCGACCTGCTCAACGGCTCGAAAGAGCGCGTCAGCGAAGCGGAGTATTGGGCGCGTAGGCGCGGCCAGTTGAAACTTGACCATGAAAACGCAACCCTCACCGCAGCTGGACAGCAGCCCCGGCAGAAGAAGTTTGAAACCGTAAAAGATACCCTGCGAAAACAGATTTCTTCGGTGCTGTACCGTGCCACGAGCTTTGAAGATTTCTCTGACAAGCTCATGCAGCAGTACGGCATCACGGTCAAGGAAAGCCGTGGACAGCTTAGCTATCTGCCCGCTGGCAGAACGAAGTTTATCCGAGCGAAACATCTCGGTGACAAGTTCGATAAGGCGGCAGTGCTTGCCACGTTGCAGGCAAACGCCGAACACAAACCCAAGGTGCAGTTCAAGCAGGATACTATCGGGAAACTGATCGACATCCAGTCGAGGATGACCGAGGGCAAGGGCATCGGCTATAAGCGTTGGCTCACGAAACACAATCTCAAAGTTATGGCACAGACCGTAAATCTTCTGCAGGAAAAGGGCTTGACCGACGAGGACGCTCTAAACCAGCGCATCGCTGAACTGGAAACCAAGTATCACGACGCACTGGCGGTGGTGAAAGACCTTGAAGGTCGCATGAAAGCCAACAATGAGCTGCGCTATCACATCGCAGCCTACACCAGCACCAAGAATGTCGCACAGCAGTTAAAGACTGCCAAACGACCCGCAGCCTTTGAGGAGCAGCATCGTGCAGAGCTGACAACGTACCGGGCGGCAGCAGCCTATTTCAAGGCAAATGACCTCACCAAGCTGCCCAGCCCGAAAAAGCTGGAAGCCGAGTATGCGCAGCTGGCATCCGAAAAGGCAAAGTTCTATGAGCAGTACAAGGAAGCTAAAGAGGAACTGCTCAAACTGAAAACTGCAAAGCAGAATGTTGCGTCCTTTTTCCGGGAGGAAGAACAGACGCAGCAGGAGAGATAAAGGAGTGTGCGTATGATCAATCTGAAAATCGACCCTGAGTTCCAGTCCCAGATTCCTCCTCTGACCGATGATGAATTCAAGCAGCTTGAAGAAAATATCTTGAAAGAGGGCAAGCTGCTCTCTCCTTTGATCGTGTGGAATAATACACTTGTTGATGGCCACAACCGTTATGCCATTCTCCAGAAGCATCCTGAGATTTATTTTTCCACCATGCCGCTCCGATTTGAGAACCGCGAAGAAGCCGTTGCGTGGATCTGCCGGAATCAGTTGGGACGGCGAAACCTGAGTCCTGAACAGAAACGCTATCTGCTTGGGAAGCAGTACGAAGCCGAGAAGAAAGCTGCAAAAATCTTTCGGGGCAATCAGTACACTTTAGCAAAGAAAAGTGGTGGTGATCACGGTGATAACCACCACTCCGGGAAGAAAACCTGCGACCGAATCGCAGAGGAAAACGGTGTCAGCCGTGCCTCCGTTCTTCGTGCCAGCCACTATACACGAGGCATCGACATCGCAGATAATCTCTCTCCCGGCATCAAGCAGAAAGTCTTTTCCGGCGAAGTGAAGTTCACCAACGAAGAAATGTCCAAGCTTGTGCAGGCAAGTGTCGAGCATCGTTCAGATGTCCTTGCTCAAATCCTGCATCCAGAGGCATTGGAAGTGTTGGAATCTGCCAGCGCAGAATTTGAACCTGAAAAAGCGGAACCCGTTCCCATGCCCACACCACAAACAGAAGAATTTCGGTGCTATCATGTACCGGACGAGTTTATGAAGGTTTACAAATCTTTGAGCCGTGCGACCGAAATGATGAAAAACTCATGGAAGAAAACGCTCAAAAACAATCCCAGCTATTTCACTGACCCGGAAAAGCAGATGGTTCTCCGCTTCGCAATGCAGCGACCTGCTAACTACCTGACTGAAATCGAAACCTATCTGGAAAAGGCTCTTGCAGAAGCCCTTGAAGAAGAAAAGACCGCATAACAACAGACACCTGTAAGCCATCAACGAGCCCCCAGCCGCAAGTGCAGGGCGGAAAGCATCCGCGCCCTTGCGCCTGATAAAAATTGGAACTTTGATTTTCTCGCCCGACTTTGCCACGGTGGGACGATCAAAGGAGCGTGCGTTTGAACAAAAAGAAAAAGTCCTCAAATACTTCCCCTTATCCCGATGAAGTCATTGACCGTCTGGCACGGGCATTCTACCCAGCCATCCTTGCCTGCTGGAACAGCGAGGAAGGCCAGCGGGAGTTTGCCGCGTGGCAGGCAGAGCAGGCTCATCATGCAAACAACGAAAAACAGGAAGTTCCCACTGGGGAACTCCCTGTTGTACATATCGCTATCGTCTGTGGCTTTTGGCAGGGTGCGTCCGGGTGGACACACCCTGTTTTTTGTTTTGCCCTTAATCTTCTAGCCCATGGCTTCCAGCCACATTCTTCAAATATTTCTCCGGGTCACCGTTCAGAATCAAATCTGCGTAGCCCAGCGGGTCATTATAGACGAGATAGTCCAACTCTGATTTCTGTGCCATGGTCACGTCCAGTGCATCCTCGACCCCGGTGCAGTCGATGGAAATTTTTCTCCCATCCTGGAGCAGCAGCTCCACGCAGCCGGTGTCCATGTTGAATTTGCAGGCTCTTTCATCGTACTTCATAATCGTGTCCTTTCTGCCTTACGGCACCTTTACAGTTGTGACTTTCGTGATACGTCTTTTCTGATAAGGTTTTGGACACACAGCGACTGGAAAAGAACCCTCGTTCTGCTTTCCGAAGAAAACAAAAAATCCGAACCCTTCTCCTATCGAGAAAAGGTTCGGATTTTCATGGTTTGGTGCGATGGAAGGGACTCGAACCCCCGGCCTACTGATTCGTAGCGCACGCTGGGCGATTCCCTCAATTTTTGGAAGTTACGTTTCAACGTCATTTCCAAGCGATACATCGCAAATTTTGAACTTCGAGTTTCTGCACCCTTTGTCCGATTTTGCAACGATTTGCACCCTTTGCACGTTTTGAAACCGTGCAAAAACCGTGCAGAAACCGTGCACTTACTCTCAGACAAATGAAAAATCGACTCATCCGACAACGACTTGACGGCATTGGTTCGAGCGACCGCACATCATAAATCAAGTCTTGGAGGATACGACTATGACAAAATTACTTTCCTGCCGCTACAACATGGACACCAACCGGGTAGAAGCCCAGTTCGAGGATGGCACCACCCTTGCCATTGACTGCATCGCTGTGGAGGACGAATATGGCAACGCCCCTGCACAGCGGGCAGAGCTGGACTGGATGCTGTGGAACAAGCCCTTGGAGTACGCACAGATGGTGCTGAGAGGGGAGATGGAGCGTTATCTTTCTCTCGGCTGCGACCACGGCAGGATGGAAGATTGAGCCTTAGAAAACGCGCGGCAAAATCGCTAATCGCGCGGCGCGCGTTTTTATCGCTGACTTTTATTCAGGCAACATTGCACGCGTGCATTTCAGCGTGCGATTTTATTTATTTAAATTTTCATCGCGTTACAGTTTGTTTTTTCAATATTCCATTTGCGTATCGCACTTTCTACGCATGAAGAATGCACGCTCGTGCAATTTTTATTCGCGTTTTGTTTGCGCGATTACGCGTTTTTCAGCGCAAATTCAGCGTAAACCACACCAAGTCAGCGTATTTTCAGCGTAAATTCTGAAATGTCAGCGTAAAAGTCGGCGTAACTAATCATTTACCATATAAATGATGCAATGATGCTCGCTCAGCTCGTAGTCCCGCAGAGTGTCAAGAATCTATTATACGCATCTTGCATTGCTGGATTGTTAGACAAATATGTCTGAATATTCATACCTCTTTCCAGTAAAACAGCCAACAGTTCCTCATCGCTTTGCAATGCTCGCTTCATCTTCAAATAGCCATCTACCATTTCTTTTGTATATCCAAACGGTGAGCCTTCATATTTGAAAACATTACTTATCGCTTGTTCCTTAAGGTCGTTCTTTCGTTTATCCTCGAGATATTCACCTTGTGCATCTAAATATTCGTCTAGCTTTTGATTCGCTATTACACTCGATCGACTTTTTAAAATACCAATTTTTTCTACGAGTCCCCGATTTTTCAGCTCATTTGAATTTATCTCTCCGCTTGTTAGTGTCAAATTGTAAATAGACGAATTTCTGACAGATCCATCATCATTTAATAAATGCTCAATCGTCAACCTGCTCTGATCCAGAACTGTATCTCTTTGGTCGGGCATATACAAACAATACAATATATATTTCACAATTCGATGATTACTTTTATATGCACTATTTTTCAACGAATAATGCATCGAAGATGTTGTAAACATCAATTCATCTACTGTTGAACTTGATATAAATTTCGATAACTCCCTAAACACATCTGATATAACATATTTGAAATCCATTTCAGATTTTGTATGATAAACATCAAACGCAGCATTAGCGATAGCCTTGTCCGTTTTATTACTTGTATAAGAGCAAGAATGGAACAAAAAGAAGAAATTCCTCAGATTGTGAAAACAGGTTTTGCAGTCATCTTCCGTAATCATTTCTCTTTTATAGAGCACTTCAATTGCCGCCAGAAGAGAGCGGACTTGATAATTTCTCTTTATATCAAAATATTCGATATCAGTGTCATCATTTTTTGACGCAATAATCGCATACGCACTTGAGTATTCCACCAAGTCATCTAAAAATCTTGACAAATTTTCAAGTGGGACTTCTTCTTTAATAAGTTTATAGACCATATCAGAATTTTCTGCTCGTTTTTTGATATAGCACTTACAGAAATGTCCTAACATGGAATCTTCATCTGGCAAATCCTTGCAATTGTTTAATATTTTATTCCATTTTTCTTTTGCTTTGTCAACCACATCTGTTGTCCTTGGCTGGATATATTTCATCACATGGTTTTTTAGAAGTTCCATTTGCTTAAGTTTTTTTCCTCTTGCATTAAGAACCTCAAAAATATTATATATTTCTTCTTCTTGTGTTGATATAATTTCTACGACATTGATACTTAAAAGTTTTTCTTGAAACATCACCAATCTCTCAAACGAATAAGAACTCAACTCGTTATCGAAATACGAAAACGCTTTATAAAAAACATTTTCTTCAGAGACGGATTCGTTATCGAGAATACTTTGATAGAGTCGCTTTATATCAACATCGTATGCTTCATTGCAAATTTTAAGTTCTCTTGTCGCATTAACAGTAGGTGCTGTTAAATATGTTTCCTGAATATATTTTGCACGGTTCTTTGAGCTTTCCGTGTTGATATTCAAAAGTCTATGATATAACATAGTAAAAGTATATAGATTGTTGTTAATCGTTGCTGTCCATCTATAATATCGTATTCATTTATTCCATTGAACACATATCCCTGTTTCAATTTGTTTTGTTCGGTCTGATTGATAAGGACTATCGCACCCAAAAAGTGCGACCAGTTTGTATCACTATACTTCATAGTAAATACTATATCATTCAACAATTCAGACCAATTCACCTTATCCCATACGTAGTCTCGCTGATAGCGTGGGACAGAATATTTTGCGACACGAGAAAAGATTTCGCTTATCGGTCTACTTTCTGTATCAAAACTCATCTTATGTTCCTTTCATTTAATTATTGTGTGGCACTCAGCATATATCTATTACTTTTCATCTACTCTTTCTTCTATTCGCTGCTCTACCAAGTCCCGTACAACATCAATGCACCCATCCGTATCTTTCAACACTTCTTTCTCCCAGAAGTGGATAACATACCAGTCCTGCGCTCGCAGATTCTTATCGTCCCGAATATCTCGTGCGATATTTTCCTCGATTTTGGCTATCCAGTACTCCCTATTGCGCTTTAGCTTTGATTTGCGTTCTTCCCAATTCTTCCCGTGCCAAAACTCACCGTCCACAAAGATGGCGATATTATACTTCAGGATAGCGATATCAGGAGAGCCGGGGAGCCGCTTATCGTTCAGCCTATACCGAAACCCCAGATGCCACAGACGCTTCGCCAAAAGCACTTCCGCCTTTCCTTGCTTCAGGTGGACACGAGACATCCGCTTGGATGTCTCCGAGGTCGTATCATATGATTTTGGATGCTTCATTCTACCTCAGTGCTCAAGTCCAATCCTATCAACCACATCGGAACTTTTACTAATTTATGATTTTCAAAAAAGCTCGCAGCTTTTTCGTAATTTACAATTCCATCGCTCAACTTTTGGGCAAGATTTCCTGTGGCTGTAATGTAAATATAGTAGTCAATTGAAACGTCTTGCTCCTCTGCGTCCATTAGTCTCTGTATGTCATGCTCAATCATCGCCCAGTTTCCAAACTGGATTTCTCCAACCACTGTCAGCCGTTGTTTTTCCGTCTTACAGTCCTCTCCATACGGCGTATTTATTTTTGACAATTCCTTTTTCCACTCTTTAGAAGTCATTTTGAAATCTTTGTACACACCGTCCAGTCGTTCCCCGCCGTTGTAGCAACCACGCTCTCCAACAAAGTAATTTCTGATACATGCAGTATTATAGTCTTTATCATAAAAAGAAAAGTCAAATCCCTCCTTTCCTTTATGAGAAAAACCGTTATATAACACATGTGTTTCTTTATGTGCACCCTCGATTTCCAACTTGGCTCGAAGAGCTTTGTTCAATGCTTCAGCCTTTACTCCATGCTTATTCTTTCTTACGAGTTCAGTTAAGTCGTATTTACTCTGTAGCCATTCTTTTATTTTTTCTCCTAAAGGATGGTTCCCTTCATCTTTCAAAAATGGCAATATTAGATTACCGTTATTAAAATATCGTTCGTCTTTTATTTTCAATGTATACTCCATATTCAATTCATCCTCAATCTTCGATTTGTTCTCTTACATAACGATTGTTCAGCCAGAAGCACTGCTTCGTCATCGTGCCACCAGTGGGCAGGGGAGCCGTGTCCATGCTGTCCTTTCCATGAGGACGAACGTGAGCCACACGACTTTCCGACGCCTTGGGCAAGTTATTGCGGTTCCGCCCGCTGGCATCTTTCCAGATGTGAACGCCCTCCCGCAGGGTATCGACCGTACGCTGCCACACATGATGCACCTCTTCTAGATCCTCTGCCGGGATATTCCAGAATTTCACCCTTTGGAAGTAGCACTCGCCGTCCCTCGACTTTTGGAAGATGATGAACAGGAATTTGGTCGGTGCAAGAAGGTCATAGAGTACAGACTCTTCCCATGTTTCGTTCATCATTGCGCAGAAGTTCATCACAGGGAAGGACATGCTCTCTTTTATACTGCCATTCGGTTCAATGGCGATGGTCTTGAGTTGGATGCCTGCCTTTTGGAATTCCTCTGTATTTGACAGATGCCCTTTCACGCCAAGCATCGCTGCCACTAAAAGCTCGTTGAGGTTCTTGGCACTCGTTTCCACGCCCAGCCGCGCCTTAAGTTCCGTCCTGCTCATACCCACATAAGGCCGGACTTTTGCGCTGAACCAGTCCTCGAAGCTGGTCGTTCTTAACGCTGCCGGGTCTTTGATGATCTTCTCGCAGGGTTCGTCCCCGAAGATGTACCGCCGTAGGATCTGCGTCATGTAGCTGGACTTCAGCGAGTACGCCCGCTTCATGGCCGGGATAGGGCTGAATGGCTGCGACCGGGTATCCTGCGAGTTGCGGCCTTTCGGACACGCTGCCAGATACATGGTATCACCCTCACTGATCAGGTGTGCCTGTCCTGCCTTGATCTTGTCCATCAGGATCTTCCAGTCATTGCGGATGACCTCCAGATCCTCGTCCGGGAACTGGAACAGCACTGCCTTGTCGATTGTAAAGTCGACCTTGGGCACCCCATCCCGGTGCTCATAGGACATCAGCAACATACAAGCGCACTTCATCCAGAATGCACTGGTTTCAAAGGTCTTGTAGTATTCTTCATCATAGTTCAGCATATCGCAGACCAACCGTTCCTTGGCCTGAATGCCACGAGGGGTCTGCCGATAGGGTGTCACCTTCAATTCGACGCCCGCTTCCTCAAAATCGGGAGCCGGGTTGCTATTGGGCTTATACCCAAACCAGCTTTCCTCCACAACGGTACCGATGGCACCCTTGCCTGTTGCGATGCGCCCAGTCTTGTCGATCTCGCCCAGCGTTTTGCCGACCGCTTCCTGCCCACGAATGAGAACTTCCTGCTTGGTCTTGTACTTCCGCTGCTCCATCACACCTCTTGACCTCCTCAAAAAATAGCTTGATCTTTTTATCTATTTTTGCTATAATCATATCGAGCCATAGGAAGCCCTCCGATATAAAAGAAAGGCTTTCTATAAAAACTTTCAAAAAAGTCTTGATCTTTTTAACGAAAAATTGTATACTTATTACTAAGTATATCACAAAATGAGGTGTTATGAAAGTGTCAGCAAATAGCGATATTCGTGTTGTCGAGCTATTTGCCGGCGTTGGCGGTTTCCGCGTTGGATTAGAGCGTTGTTCCGAAAGATTCAAAACGATTTGGGCAAACCAATGGGAACCCGGCCAAGCTGGTCAATGGGCTTATAAGTGCTACAGCAAGAACTTTGGCGAAGATTCCCACTGCGTGAACGCAGACATCGCCACTGTTATCGATCAAGTGCCACCGCATGACCTTCTGGTGGGCGGCTTTCCCTGTCAGGACTATTCTGTTGCCAGCACAGGCGCAAAGGGCATTGAAGGCAAAAAAGGTGTCCTCTGGTGGTCTATCTATAAGATCATCCAGAAGAACCATCCGAACTATGTCCTGCTGGAAAACGTGGATCGCCTGCTGAAATCTCCCGCATCCCAGCGTGGTCGTGATTTCGGCATCATCCTGAAATGCTTGCAGGAAGAAGGCTACGGCATCGAATGGCGTGTGATTAATGCCGCAGACTATGGCTGTGTCCAGCGCAGACGGCGCACCTTCATCTTTGCATTCAAGAACACCACCAAGCAGTATGAGCGTATGACCTCGTGTTTCTCTGAGAACACAAAGGACGGTCGTGTCTGGCTGATGCAGGAGGGCTTCTTCGCCCATGCGTTCCCGGTGCATTCTGAGGTCGCAGACCCTAAGAAAGTGACCACCATCGATTTCAATGAATATACCGACACCGTTGATGTGACCAACCGTTTCAGAGCCGCTTTCTACAACAGCGGCGTGCTGTGCAACGGTAAGATTTTCTCTCTGGAAGCCGTCCCGAACGGCAAGGAGCCGATGCTGCTCGGCGAGATTGTTGTCAACGGCGATATCGACAAGAGCTTCTTCATCGAGGACGAGGATCTGGAAAAGTGGAAATACATGAAGGGTTCCAAGACCATTGAGCGTACTTCCAAAACCGGTTTCTCCTACACCTTCTCGGAAGGCCCTATTGCATTCCCGGACCCGCTTGACCGTCCCGGCCGCACGATGCTCACCAGTGAGGGCACCAAGAACCGCAGCTCCCATGCGATCACCGACCTAAAACAGGGAAGTTGCGTATCCTGCTGCCGGAGGAGTGCGAACGCATGAACGGTTTCCCGACGGGCTGGACCGACACTGGGATGCCGAAGCGTCAGCGTTACTTCATCATGGGTAACGCCCTTGTCGTTCCGCTCATCACTCAGATGGGCAAGCAATTACTGGACATCTTATAACGAAAAACCAAGGCTGCACAGTCGGCCTTGGTTTTTATGCTTTTTTCGCCACGATCAAGAGGTGCCCTATCATGGAGCAGATCCGTGTTGTTGAGCTTTTCGCCGGGGTCGGCGGCTTTCGCCTTGGGCTGGAGCAGGCTTCCTCCTGCTTTCAAACTGTCTGGGCAAATCAGTGGGAACCATCCATGCGTTCCCAATTTGCTTTCGAGTGCTACGAACGGCATTTCGGGCATCGCCCAGAACACGTTTGTCAGAACATCTTGACCGCCAAAGAAAACATCCCTCCACACGACCTTTTGGTCGGTGGCTTTCCCTGTCAGGATTATTCCATCGCCAAAAGGGGCGCACGAGGGATAGAAGGGAAGAAGGGCGTTCTTTGGTGGGAGATCAACGCTATCCTACGGACACACAGGCCGCGCTATGTCCTTTTGGAAAACGTAGACCGACTCATCAAGTCTCCGGCATGGCAAAAAGGGCGTGACTTTTCCATCATCCTGCGGTGCTTCTATGAATCAGGCTATGCCGTTGAATGGCGGGTGATAAATGCCGCCGACTATGGCGAAGCACAGCGCAGGCGGCGCACCTTTCTCTTTGCCTTCCGAAACGATACCGCCCTGTTCCGAAAAGCGGCGGAGCTCATCTGTGTGGAAGGTCTGAAGGGTGCCCATCAGTTGCTCCTGCAGGACGGCTTCTTTGCCCCCATCTTTCCCTTGTATGGCTTTGAACGGAAATACAGCGAGGGATGGCTCGATGAGTTTCGCTACCTCAATCTGAAGGATCTGTCTGCCGCACAATCCTGCCACTTCTATGCCTCCGGGCTTATGGTCAACGGCCGCTTCTATTCCGTCGAGAGTATCCCTCTTCAATTCCCATATAAGCCGCTCCGCTCCGTGTTGGAGACCACCCCACTTGCAGAGCGATATTTCCTTTCTGCTGCCGACATCAATCACTGGCGGTATCTCAAGGGCGCAAAGCAGGAGACCCGCCACCGCAGGAACGGTTCTACTTATTTCTTTTCGGAAGGCTCTATGGCATTCCCCGATCGTTCTGACCTTCCTGCCCGCACGATGCTCACCAGCGAAGGCTCCGTTTCCCGCAGCACCCATGTAGTCGCAGACCCACAGACCCAACGTCTGCGTACGCTAACGCCCATCGAATGCGAACGGCTCAACGGCTTCCCGGATGATTGGACAGCCGGGATGCCGGAACGACTGCGCTATTTCACCATGGGGAATGCGCTTGTCGTTCCGCTGGTCAAGGCCATGGGCAAGCGGATCAGCGCACTGGCCGAGGACGAGCAGCGCAGTTGATGGGCGTTTCTCTTGGGTTTCCAAAGGGGCCGCAGCACCCCTTTGGCACACGACTTTGCCTGCAAAGTCTAGTGTGTTACACCTTGGTTCCGGCTGATGCGGAAAAGGGGCTGCGAGAGGCTCCGGCAAGCACCTGTTCTGTGGCAGAAGGATGCGCGGATGGGCATGGCAGTTGACGATCTCCGCCCACCCATCACAGGCTTTCAGAGGAACCAATGGTGTACGTTCTCCTTCCTGCCGCAGCAGCGTTTCTCCTATAAGGCGCAGGGCAAATGATCAGCGTCTGTGCTTGCCCCGCATCCCTGCCTTCGTGCGGTGCTTCAACATAGAGGATTTGTTGAACACCCGCAGCAGGGTCATCTGTTCTTCTTTCGTCAGCTTGGAATAGTCGATGCCGATCTGTCCCATCAGGACATTCATCTTCTTTTCTAACGGTGAACCTTCAAACTTCTGTGCATTTTCAAGCTGCTTCCTCGCTTGCTCGATGGCTGCGCCGTCCGACGTGGTCTTATCGGTCCCATGCGCCGCTTTGATCTGCTTCAGAATCGCCGCCAGCTCATCATAGAGGATCCGCCCGAAATATTCGTCCTCGTCGATCTGCGCCGCTTTCAGCGTCCGCATGGTCAGGTCCTCTGTATCGGCATGGTATCGTCTTTCCAGTTCCTGCCGGGTGGCTTCTACCATGGCATTCATATCCCGGATGCGGTCACTGACCAGACCATCCACACAGATCTCAAGGTCGGTCATCCACCGGGCAAAATCGGGATGTTCCAGAAGCTCGCACAGCAGCCGATGATTGAATTTTCCATTCCTTAATACGTCCACTGCGCCATCGCTCAGATGCAAGTCCGAAAGGACTGCATCTGGGCGTTTTTTGTTTTCCGTCACACCCAGCAGGTAGTCGGTGGTCACGCCATAAAACTCAGCCAGTGTTGTCACGGCGTAAATGCTGAGGTCGGTCACATCGTCGCTCTCATACTTCGACAGTGCCGATTTGGACAGACCTGTCTGCTCTGCCAGAGCTTCCAGCTTCAGATTCCGCTCCACGCGCAGGTCTTTGAGCCGTTCTCCCAGTGTCAGCTTGATGTTCATGGTCGCACCTCCGATGTTTTTTGCACAGTATACCACTTCCGGCGGTTCCTGTCCATAAGCGTGGAATTTTGCAGTTTCTGCACCTGTTTTCCGACATTATGGATATACGGCACAGCGGCCATTGCGGTGCTATCCTATAGACAGAAAGAAAACATATAACTCCCCAGCAGCGAACATATTAAGGGCTTCCCGCGAAAGCCCTCTGAAATATCTTTCATAACAGGACCTTGACAACAGAATGACCGTCCGAACTGCCCAGACCGCCAAGACCTCCCATCGGGGGAGCGAGCGCCCTGCATGGGGCCGACACAGAGTCCAAAAAGATTTCCTGTCGGGAGGCAGCAAGGGAGACCGGCTTCACCGAAGTTCCCATTTGGGAGACACCGGTGATTTTGAACGTGGCTGGGATCAAAATGATCCGTGCCAGAACCTTTGAGCAAAGGAGAAATTTTGAGTTTATATCAAAAGATCAAGTCCGCCATCACCGTTCGGCAGGTGGGAGAGATGTACGGCATGGGACCCGACCGCCGTGGCATGGTATGCTGTCCGTTCCACTCCGACAGCCACCCCAGCATGAAGCTGAACGACACCTATTATTACTGCTTTAGCTGTGGAGCCAACGGCGATGCTATCGACCTCACCGCCAAGCTGTTCGACCTGAACCCCCGGCAAGCCGCCGAGAAGCTGATACACGACTTCGGGCTTGACCCGGACAAACCGCCCGCCAATGCCATTGCCATGCCGCCACCCAAGCGTGGCCTGACGGACGAGCAGTGGGCAGACATCGCCTACTGCCTGCGGGTGCTGACCGATTATCTTGACCTGCTGCACGACTGGCAGGAGCGCTACAAGCCTGCCACCCCGGAGGAGCCGCATGACCCACGGTTTGAAGAAGCCCTCCACACGACCGAGACCATCGAACACCTGACGGACTGCGTTGCATTTGGGACACCCCAGCAGAAGGCCGCTGCCGCTGCACGGCTGCTGTCCGGGTCGTACCTGCTGATGCTGGAGGAGCGCACCGACCGCCTTGCTCTGGCGAAGTGCGCCTGACGATTCATTCACCTAAAGTGGTGCTTATCATTATGATAAACACCACTTTACTTTTTTAAAGGAGAACCACCACATGAAGAAAAACATTTCCCGCAACCCTTTATGGCCGGACTGGTACAACGGCAAGAAAATTGACGAAGTCCAGTTTGGACGTGCCTTTCTGGAACAGTGGCCGCTGAAATGCGTCAACGGAACGCTGTACACGCTGGACGGACCGGTGGAGGACGAAAGCGAGATCAAGCAGCGCATCTTGGAGAACATCGAGGAATATGTCACCTCCGGCCTGTCCAAAAAGGTCACCAACATTCTGGAGACCATCAAGCTGCTGGCCTTTTCCGACCCGTTCCCCATCGAGCAGGACTGCATCCATCTCCAGAATGGCGTGTACCATCTGCCGGACGGCTCTTTTCAGGAGACCCGGCTGTTCTGCCAGAACCGCCTGCCGGTGAGGTATGACCCCAAAGCCGCCAGCCCTGACCGCTGGCTGACCTTTCTGCACGAGCTGCTGGACGATGCCGACATCCCCACCTTGCAGGAATATCTGGCTACTGTCTCATTCCCAGCACCAAAGGGCAGAAGATGATGCTCATCGTTGGCAAGGGCGGCGAGGGCAAGTCCCGCATCGGACTGGTGCTGAAACGGCTCATGGGAGATGCCGCCAGCAACGGCAGCGTCCAGAAAGTGGAGAACAACCGTTTTGCCCGTGCCGATCTGGAACGCCGCCTGCTCATGATCGACGATGATATGGATATGAACGCCCTACCCAAGACGAATTATATTAAGACCATCGTGACCGCCGAAGCCAAGCTGGACTTGGAGCGCAAGGGTGTCCAGAGCTACCAGCGGGACATTTACGCCCGGTTCCTCTGTTTCGGCAACGGTGCGCTGACCTCGCTGTACGACCATTCGGATGGCTTCTTCCGCCGCCAGCTTATCCTGACCACTAAGGACAAGCCTGCTGACCGCACGGATGACCCCTTCCTTGTGGAGAAGATGTGCGCCGAATTGGAAGGCATCCTGCTCTGGTGTCTGGAAGGGCTGCATCGGCTGGTGCAGAACGATTTCCGCTTCACGGTCAGCCCCAAAGCTGCTGCCAACGTGGACACCATCAAGCGCAGCAGCAACAATGTCATCGACTTCATGGAATCCGAGGCTACTTCCGCTTCAAGGCGGACTACTCCATCAGCTCCAAGGAGTTCTACGACATTTATAAGCAGTGGTGCGAGGACAACGCCTGCCACAGCGTATCGGCGATTCGTTTCAGCGCAGAGCTGCGCCAGAACGACCGCCGCTACAACCTTGAAGCCACCAACAACATCTACCTGCCCGGTGGCCGCAGGGTGCGTGGTTTCGTGGGCATCGAGCCGCTTGTCCACCCCTGTCCGTAAAAAGTGCATTTTTTCACGGAAGAAGTTCGTACAACCTGTACGGTCTGTACTTGTACGCACCTGTACGGCGAATTGAAGAAAATTAAAACGTGTTATCGTTTGTATTTCGCATTTCTGTACGCCGTACAGACCGTACAGGTTATTTAAAGTCCGTACAGATTTTTTGTACACCCCAAGAAGGAGCGTGATCTATGAAAGCCCAATACGGCATTTTAAGGTTCAAAAAGTACAAGGGGCCTGCCATCAGCCCCATCGAAGCCCACAACGAGCGCACCAAGGAGCAGTACGCCAGCAACCCGGATATCGACACGAGCCGGAGCCGCTACAACCTTCATCTGGTGCAGCCGCAGGGCAGGTACCGGGAAGAAGCCGACCGCATGATAGCCGCCGTCCACTGCCGTGTCCGCAAGGACAGCGTGCGGGTGGTGGAGGCTCTTGTCACCGCCAGCCCGGAGTTTTTCAAGGATAAAAACAACCGGGAGATCAGGGCGTACTTTGCGTATGCCCTGAAATTTTTAGAGGGCAAACAGCGCCCGGATACCTTTCTCTCTGCTGTTGTCCACATGGACGAGAAAACGCCCCACCTGCACCTCTGCTTTGTTCCCCTGACTGCTGACGGACGGCTGAGCGCCAAGGAGATCATCGGCAACCGCAAGAACCTTGTGAAGTGGCAGGACGAGTTCTGGCAGCACATGGTCAAGCAGTACCCGGAGCTGGAACGGGGTGAAAGCGCCAGCCAGACCGGGCGGGAGCACATCCCGCCCCGCATCTTCAAGGAGATGACCCAACTGACCAAGCAGAAGGAGCAGTTGGACGCCCTGCTGGTGGGCATCAATCCATTCAACGGCAAGAGCCGTGCGGCGGAGATCGGCAAGCTGCTGGACAGCTATATCCCGGCAGTGTCCAAAATGCGTACCGAGCTGAACCGCTATCAGGTCGCCTTTACGGAAACCGCCACCGAAAACGAAAAGCTGAAAGAGAAGAACAAGACGCTCTCTGCCTCGCTGGACAAAGCGAAGGAAGGGAGCGTCTTGAAGCGTCTGGAGGATGCCAAGCTGCGGCAGGACTATGAAGCCGCCCTGAAAACGCTGGACAGCATCCCGCCGGAGGTCATTCGATTTTATGAGAACCGCAGCACGCAGGAGCCTGCGATGCGCCATGATAAGTAAGGAGCAATGCCTATGTGTAATAAAATGTACGAGAATGTGAAATCTTCGGATTATACGAAAAAGTTCTTGCAGTCGGACTCTGATCCGGCTACAATGGAGGTGGTCACTCGAACCAATGCCGTCAAGTCTCCGACCAACAGCCCTGAGACCACAAAGCTGGTGTACACGGTGAAGGAGGTCGCACAGATGCTAGCCATCAGCCAGCGTGCCGCCTACAACCTGTGCAACAGCACCACCGAGTTCCGTGTCCTGCGGGCAGGTGGAAGCATCCGCATCCCGAAAGACAGCTTCGATGCGTGGCTCCACCGGGCAGCTTGATAAGGAGGCAAATCTATGGCATATATCACGAAACGCGGCAGCTCTTACAGTGTCCGCTACACCTATCAGGACGAGCACGGCAAGAGCTGCGACAAATGGGAGAGCTTTCCCACCAAAGAGGAGGCGGTGAAACGCCAGAAACAGATCGAACATGAGCTGGCGACCGGTAATTTCCTGATCCCGTCCACGGTGACGGTAGCAGAGTTCCTGATGGACTGGCTGCCCAAGCAGTGCAGCAAGCACAAGTGGGCACCGAAAACCTACCAGTCCAATCTGGCCCTCATCCAGAACCTCATCATCCCCTATATCGGGGAGATGCAGATGCAGAAGCTGCGACCCTACCACATCGAAGCCCTGTACGACACCCTGAGCAAGACCCCTTGCGGACAGTATGTGGGCGGCAAGCGGCGAGACCTCTCGCCCAAGCAGCAAAAGCGCACCCTCTCCGGCACTACCCTCCATGAAGTCCACCAACTGCTGCACAATTCCTTTCTGCTGGCGGTGGAGTGGGGCATCCTCATCAAAAGCCCCGTCCCGGTGGAAGCACCCAAAAAGACCACCCAAGAGCGCAGCATCTGGGAGGTGGAGGAGATGCGGGCAGCACTGGACAGCATGGAGGACCCCATCCTGCATCTGGCGGTGCACCTGACGCTGGTGGGCGCGCTGCGGGAAGGGGAGGTAGCAGGTCTGACCCCGGAGGACATCGACTTTGATGCTGCCAACGGCATGGGCACCTTCACCGTCAACCGTTCCATGCAGCGGGTGCAGAAGGACACACTGGCGCAGGTGGACAAGGGCTGCATCCTCCGCATCTTCCCGGACAAGCTGGAGGGCAGCAAGACTTCTCTTATCCTGAAGGACACCAAGACCGAAGCCTCCTGCCGCACCATCTTTATGACCGCCGCCCTGCGGGAGGAGCTGAAACAGTGGCTGGAACGCTGAAACGGGAAGAAGCCCTTGACCCGGAGCGGTACCGCAACAGCGGGATGCTGCTGCGGCTGCCCAACGGTCTGGCGGTGGAGCCGGTGCTCATCCGCAAGAAGTTCCTCAAATGGCAGGATGCACACCCGGAGTTCCCCCGCATCGTCTTTCATGGGCTGCGGCATTCCAGTGCCACCTACCAGTTGATGATCTCCGGCGGCGACATCAAGGCGGTGCAGGGGACCACAGGTCACGCCAGTGCGGATATGCTGGTGAACACCTACGCTCATATTCAGCAGTCCTCCCGTGTGGAGCTGGGCAAGAAGTTTGAAAGCGGCTTCTATGCCAAGCCCGACACCCCCAGCCCGCAGGCTGTACCCGCCGCAGGCGAACCCACCATCTCCATGACGGCTCTTTTGGAATTGCTGAAGGATGCCGACCCGGAAATGAAGGCAAAGCTGCGCCTAGCCCTGCTCACCTGATGCAAAAAAGGGCACTGATTGCAATGCAATACAGCGCCCTACATCATCGGACATGGAAAACACCGACCGTGCAAAAACCGTGCAGAAACCGTGCAGCCATGGCTTACAAAACAAAAAAGCCATGAAATCTTTCGATTTCACGGCATTTTCTGGTGCGATGGAAGGGACTCGAACCCCCGGCCTACTGATTCGTAGTCAGTCACTCTATCCAGCTGAGCTACCAACGCATACATTTCGTCTGGAACAAGATGTATTTTATCACTCGTAAAGGGTTTTGTCAACAATTTTTTGAAATATTTTTGATTTTTTAGAAAAAAAGCGTCTTTTCGTCGTTCCAATTTCAGGTGTACCGGTACACCGCCTTGATCACGGCGCCCCGGCGAGGCGCCGGGCGATTTTCACGCCCGTAGGGCCAGCGGGAGCAGGACTACCGGCAAAATGCCGTTTGCAGCACTTTTTCTTCTTTTTATTATACCGCTTTTGCCTTACTTGTGCTATAATAACTTTACTAATGTTTGAAAACGCTCCTTTTGGGGCAGCACGGAGGGTAGAACCTATGAAACTGGTAAGCGTGGAAACTCCCGAAAAGAGTGTCTGCAAAATGACGTTCAGCGCTTCTGCTGAGGAACTGGAGGCCGCATCCAACGCCGTGTACGAGCGCACCCGCGCCTCTTACACCATCAAGGGCTTTGCAAAGGGTGAGGCGGACCGCGCTCAGATCGAGGCGGACCGCGGAGAGCACACGTTCTGGTATGATGCCATCAACGACCTGATGGACAGGGATGTGCCGGCTCTGTATGACGCCGCCATGAAAGAGCACGGCTTCCGTGCCGTGGACGAGCCCACCTATGACCTGGTCAGCGTGAAGAAAGACGAGGGCTTTGTGGCCACCGCCACCACCGCCCTGCAGCCCGAGCTGAAGCTGGCCCAGACCTCCGGCTTCAAGGTCGAGTGCGTCACCCCGGCTGTCACGGACAAAGAGATCGACAATGTGCTGGAGCACCGCCGTCAGGCCTCTGCCGAGCTGGTGCCCCACAAGGGCCCGGCCGTCAAGGGCAATATCGTCCACATTGACTATGAGGGCCAGATGGACGGCCAGCCGTTCAAGGGCGGCTCCGCCAAGAACCAGACCCTGCAGCTGGGCAGCAGCCGGATGATTCCCGGATTTGAGGAGGGCATCCTGGGCCACAAGGGCGGCGAGGAGTTCGACATCTTTGTCACGTTCCCCACCCGCTACCATGTGAAAGACCTGGCCGGCAAGCCCGCCGTCTTCAAGATCAAGCTGATCGACGTCTGCGTCCGCCAGCTGCCCGCCCTGAACAGTGATTTTGCCAAGAAAGCGGGCAAGGTGGACACCATGGAAGCGTTCCGTGAGCAGATCCGCCAGCAGATCCACGATGGCAAGCACGCCAGCGCCCTGAACCGCGCCAAGGATCAGGTCCTGACCCAGCTGGCCAACGCCGCGGAGGGCGAGATCCCCAGCGTCCTGGTGGAGAGCACCTACCAGCGCGAGATGGAGAACATCCAGCAGCAGCTCCAGATGCAGCGCGTCAGCCTGGACCACTACCTGTCCCAGGTGCACCAGACCCGCGAGACCTTTACCGCAAACGTTCACAAGGCTGCGGAGAACAACACCCGCGCCCGGATGGCTCTGCTGCAGGTGGCACAGCAGGAGAACCTCGTCCCCACCGATGAGGAGATGACCGCCAAGATGCAGGAGCGTGCCGACAAGCTCAAGAAGCCTCTGGAAGAGATCATGGCCAAGTCCAACGTGGAGAGCATTCGCCGCAACGAGGCCATCCGCCGCGCTGCTGACTGGGTGATCGAGCACTCCACCATCGAGGAGAAATAAGCAGTTTTCCAAGCCCGTGCCCTGCACGGGCTTTTTTGTTGTATTTCTTGACTTTTTCTTTGTTTTGCGTTATTTTTATAGTAGAATCTGTAATAAAATTTGGGCACGCCTGTCCAAGTCTCAGATTGGAGGTTTTGAACCATGAAAAAGCTATTCTGCACACTGTTGTCTGCGGCGGCAGCGGTGGCTCTGCTCTGTGGTTTTACCCCCTCTCCGCAGGAAAACAGCGCGGGAGTGGGGCTCATTACCAAAACCTATGAAACGGCAGAGGCCATCAGCAGCCTATCCGTCAGCGACAAATACGCCGATGTGACGGTAAAAGCCGATGATGTGGACCATGTGGTGGTGGAGTACAGCTACAACAGCTCCTACAACGATGCCTTTGGCACGGGCGGAGAGCTGTACAGCTTTACCATTGCAGGCCCGAGCCTGAACATTCAGGGCCTCAAGGGCGACGCTTCCATGAGCGTGAACAACAGCAAGTGCATCTGCACCATGACCGTCAAGCTGCCCCGCAGGGCGTTTGCAGGCCTCACGGTGGATACCAGCAACGGCAATATCACCATCCAGGATATGACGTCTCAGTCCAATACCCTGACCACCACCAACGGCAATGTTTCCATTACCGGCGGCAGCTGGATAACCTGAACGCCACGGCCAACAACGGCAAAGTGGAGGTAAACAACCTGCTCACCCAGACCTTTGCCGCTTCCACCCGGAATGGCCGCATCAGCCTGGCCAACACCTCGGCTTTGAGCATTACCGCACAAGCCCAGAACGGTGACGTCAAGCTGGACCACACCTCGTCGCCCTATTTCTACTGCACCGCCACCAACGCCAGCGTGGTGGGCACTGTGACGGGCCGCGGCGCGGAGTATGGCCTGAACCTGACCGCAGGCAGTGGTCGCGTGACCCTTACCGACGCCAACGACGATAGCTTCGCCATCCGCAGCAGCACCCCTGTCCAGCAGAATCTTGGCGCTGCCCAGAGCTTTACGGCCAATGCCAGCAACGGCAACGTGAACTTGGAATTCGTGCAGTGAGGCACCTTTAAAACGACAAACACTCCTCTGTAAAGCCAACAGGAGCCTGTGCCGGGAAGCGATTCCCACGCACAGCTCCTGTTGGCTTTTGTTATTTTACTTTGTCAGCAGGTTGAAGCCCATGACCACGATGCCCAGCACCACCAGCACGATACCGGTCGCGCGGTTGAGGGTCTTGGCGTCCGCCTTATTTGCAAAGACCGCCGCAATACGGGCCCAGAGCAGGGTAAAGAGGACGCAGAAGGCAAACACGGGCCAGTCCGGGGCCCGCCGATGGCAAAGTGGGAGACAGCACCCGTCAGGGCCGTGAACGTCATGATGAAGACGCTGGTGCCCACGGCGGTCTTGAGCTCATAGCCCAGCACGCTGGTGAGGATGAGGAGCATCATCATGCCGCCGCCGGCCCCCACAAAGCCGCAGATAAGGCCGATGATGACACCGCAGACGATGGACTGGATCGCACGCTTTTTCGCAGAGATCCCCTGCATGGCCTCTTTGGTGGTCATGACCGGCTTGACGATGAACTTGATGCCCAGCAGGAACGTCATAAACACCGAGAAGCCGCCCATCGCCCGAGAGGGAACAAGGCTTGCCAGCCAGCTGCCCACCACCGTGAATCCCAGCACGCTGGCCATCATGATGAGGCCGTTTTTCACGTCCAGATTCTTATTCTTGTGGTAGGTGTAAGCGGACACCGCACTGGCCAGAACGTCCGACGAAAGGGCGATGCCCACGGCCATGTAGGGGTTCATGCCCAGAAACGTGATGAGCATGGGGCTGATGACCGCCGCCGCACTCATCCCGGCAAAGCCGGTGCCAAGGCCGGCACCCATTCCGGCAAAAAATGTGACCAGAAGAACATACAAAATATGCATCTTAATCTTCCCCCTCAATGATGGCATCCAGATTTTTGCTCATGGTCTCCAGCGTGGCAAAAAACGCCGCCCGCTGGGCTTCGTCCGTGTGGTCCAGCAGCCGCTCCAGAAAACGGTTCTGCACCTCCCGGCCCCGCTCTACCACGGAGCGGGCCTTTTCCGTCCCGATGAGCAGGGTCTTGCGGCGGTCACCTGCCACGGCCTCCCGCCGGAGGTAGCCCTCCTGCACGAGGCGGTCCACATTGACCGAGACAAGGTTCGCTTTTAGCTTTCGCACCTCCACGATGTCGCTGGCCGTCTTGTATTCGGGGTTATTGACGAGGAACAGCAGGATATCCAGCGCCGTCTGCGGCAGCTTGAGTTCCTGACACAGGGGCTTGCAGGCGGCGTTGTAGCCCACCATAAACTTCTGTGAGAATTCCAGGCTGGGGTTCATGCAGCTTCACTTCTTTCAATTTTAGATTGTTCAAATTTGAAGTGATTATAGCACGGGCCGTTTTCTCTGTCAAGGATGAAAAAAGCTCTGCCGGAACCCGACAGAGCCTTTTTCCTATTTTGCCGTTAAATCGCCAGCAGGATCAGCCGCATTACCAGCGCGCAAAGCCACGCGGTGACGCACTGGTTTAACACCATGATGGCCGCCCACTTGCCGCCAAGCTCACGCTTGACAGAGGCCACTGCAGCAATGCAGGGGGTATACAGCAGGCAGAAGACCAGCAGCGGGGCCGCCTGGGCCGGGGTAAGGGCAGCTGCAAAGGCTGCCGAGGAGCCGAACAGGATGGTCAGGGTGGAAACAACGCTCTCCTTTGCCATAAAGCCGGTGATGAGGGCCGTGGAGATCCGCCAGTCGCCAAAGCCCAGCGGCGCGAACAGCGGTGCGATCCCGCCCGCCAGCAGGGCCAGAATGCTGGTCTGCGGGTCAGACGTCAGGCGGAGCCGGAGGTCAAAGTTCTGCAGGAACCAAATGACGATGGTGGCTATAAAGATGACCGTAAACGCCCGCTCGAGAAAATCCCGGGCCTTTTCCCAGAGCAGCTGGGCCACGTTTTTCAGGCCCGGCAGGCGATAGTTGGGCAGCTCCATCACAAAGGGCACGGCCTCGCCCTTGAAGACCGTTCCCTTGAGGAGAATGGCCATTCCTACGCCCACGAGGATGCCAAGGAAATACAATCCCACCATGACCAACGCGGCCTGACGCGGGAAAAATGCCGCTGCAAACAGGCTGTAAATGGGCAGCTTGGCCGAGCAGCTCATAAACGGAGTGAGCAGGATGGTCATTTTTCGGTCACGCTCCGAGGGGAGGGTGCGGCTGGCCATCACGCCGGGCACTGTACAGCCAAAGCCGATGAGCATGGGCACGATGCTGCGGCCCGAAAGACCGATGCGGCGGAGCAGTTTATCCATGACGAACGCCACACGGGCCATGTAGCCGGTATCTTCCAGCAGGGAGAGGAAAAAGAACAGGGTCACAATGATGGGCAGAAAGCTCAGCACGCTGCCCACGCCTGTAAAGATGCCGTCGATGACCAGTGAGTGCACCGCCGGGTTGACTTCCCATGCCGTAAGGGCGTTATCCGTCAAGGTGGTCAGCCGGTCAATTCCCGCTGCCAGCAGGTCCTGCAGGCCTGAACCGATGACGCCGAACGTCAGATAGAACACCAGCGCCATGATGCCCACAAAGGCCGGGATGGCCGTATATTTGCCGGTGAGGATCCGGTCAATGCGGTTGCTGCGGAGCTGCTCCTTGCTCTGATGGGGCTTGACAACGGTCTGAGCCACCAGCTGGTGGATAAAGTGGAACCGCATATCCGCAATGGCAGCGGCCCGGTCCAGCCCGCGCTCCTGCTCCATCTGGAGGATAATGTGCTCGATCATTTCTTTTTCGTTCTGATCCAGCTGCAGGGCTTCCTCAATGCGGTGGTCGCCCTCCACCAGCTTCGTGGCGGCAAAACGCACCGGGATGCCAGCTGTCTTGGCGTGGTCCTCAATGAGATGGATGATGCCATGGATGCAGCGGTGGACCGCACCGCCGTGGTCGTCCTCGCCACAGAAATCCAGCCGGCCTGGGCGTTCCTGATACTTTGCCACGTGGATGGCATGGTCTACCAGCTCATCCACACCCTCGTTCTTGGCCGCGGAGATGGGCACCACCGGGATGCCCAGCATGGCCTCCATCTTGTTGATGCGGATGGTACCGCCATTTCCGCGCACCTCATCCATCATATTCAGCGCCAGCACCATGGGGGTATCCAGCTCCATGAGCTGCATCGTTAAGTACAGGTTCCGTTCAATGTTGGTGGCATCCACGATGTTGATGATGCCGGTGGGTTTCTCATTGATGAGGAACTGCCGGGTGACGATTTCCTCGCTGGAATAGGGCGACATGGAGTAAATGCCGGGCAGATCGGTCACTTCGGTCTCCGGGTGGCCCTTAATAGCACCGCTCTTGCGGTCCACAGTCACGCCTGGGAAATTGCCTACATGCTGGTTGGAGCCGGTAAGCTGGTTGAACAGGGTGGTCTTTCCGCAGTTCTGGTTGCCCGCCAGTGCAAAGGTGAGGGTCGTGCCGTCCGGCAGCGGATTCTCTCCCTTTTTGGTGTGGTAGCGGCCGCCCTCGCCCAGGCCGGGGTGCTCTACCACTTTCTGTTCCGGGCGGGCAGCGGGCACCACCCGGACGGTTTTGCCGGGGAAACGTTGATCCGGGCCGCGTCATCCAACCGGAGGGTCAGGGCGTAGCCGTGGACCTGCAACTCCATCGGGTCACCCATGGGTGCAAACTTGACAAGGGTGACCTTTTCCCCAGGGATCAGGCCCATATCCAGAAAATGCTGGCGGAGGGCCCCCTGTCCGCCAACCGTCTCAATGACAGCGCTTTCGCCGATGTTCAGTTCTTTCAGTGTCATGGTTGTCCGCCTTTCTTCGACCATTTGTTAGTCTGTATTAACAATGGTACTATAGGCTAACTTTTATCCTTTGTCAAGGGATGCCAATGACAAATTTCGTCGCGGACCGCATTTCATAAAATGTCCTATCGTGAAATGACCTCCGCAATGCAAAAACACCTCTGTCTGCCGCGCAGA